>JBCCDM010000060.1:0-19936 GCA_039030795.1 Cyanobacteria bacterium P01_A01_bin.84 | reverse complement strand
GCCAGCCTGGATTCAATCGCGACTGAAGCAAGTTGGTAAAAACATCACGCTGGATGCCGCTAAGCTGGTGGCATTAAGAGTTGAAGGTAACCTTTTAGCCGCAAAGCAAGAAATAGATAAATTAGTAAAACAAGCTAAATCTTTAAAAGATAGCCCTACTAAAGTAAACCTTTTAGAAAGTGCAATTCAAATAGCTGATGCTTGCGGTGATATTGAAGAAGGATTTTGGATTAGAAAAAGTTTGATTGAAGCAGCAACTTTTTCTGGTTGTGTAGAAAAAGCATTAATAGCTTTCCCTTGGTGTTTAGCAAAGTGCGAGCAAGAACCAGACAAATTTTCCGAAAAATCTTTACTCTGGGAATATAAATGGATTTGCGAACACTTACCTAACTTTCCCCAAATTTCCAGAGAACAAATTCAAAATACTCTCTCAGATTTTGCTCAACGCTACCAAAAATGGGGAAGCAGTATGCGTCCATTTTTTAGAATTCAGTGTATGAGTGCAGTGAAGATGAATGATACTTTAAAAGCAAAAGCTTATTATCAAAAATGGCAGGAAACACCTAAAGATAGATATACCGCTTGTCGTGCTTGTGAATTGGATGACAAGTTAGATTATATCATTTATATAGGTGAATACGAAAAAGCAATTGTAGAAGCTACACCAATTCTTCAGGGAAAACTTAGCTGTACGGAAGTTCCTCAGTTTACTTTAGCTAAATTACTACTACCTTTAGTTAAATTAGAGCGAATTCATGAAGCCGTAAAATATCATCGTAAGAATGTCAGAATGATATCTCAAAATCGAGATTTTCTGCAACAAATTGGCGAGCATCTTACTTTTTTAGTGATTACGAATAACTTAATTAAAGCAGTTGAGTTATTAGAAAAACATTTGATATGGGCTTTAGAAAGTCTAGAGCCTTATATGCAATTTTATTTTTATCAGTCTGTTATTTTTCTAACTCAGGTTTTATTAGATAGAGGGGAAACAAATATTAAATTAAGACTTCCTAATACATTTCCTCTTTACTCAGAGAATGGAGAATACAGTACTATAGCTTTGAATCAGTGGTTTACCCAGGTAACAGAAGATATCGCTCTAAAGTTCGATCGACGTAATGGTAATAATTATTACTTCCATCAGATAGAAGAATTAAAACAGCTAAAAGCTCTTATTACTAATGTTTCTATAAATTAAAACCTTAATTTCGGAAAAAAAGCTTTAAGGGTTATTTAGTACATATGCTCCAGGGTAACTTCAATCTAAGACTGTGGTTCCCTTTCAAACAAACAGGACTGTCTCATTCTCTAAAGAAAAATCAAAATCAGTAATAGAAGTAAGTTTTATACAATACTGTTTAGTTGAGTCTAGAAATTAGACATAGTGTAGGTTGGGTTGATGAAGGTGTACATGGAGGGAGTGACTCCGATTGTAACCCAACATTATCAACCCCAAGAGTTGGGTTTCGTTCAACCTCTACCCAACCTACATTTTTCTTAACCGCAACCGTATTGACTTTTATTAGTGTGATTTTTCTTATTTGGAGGGGTTTGGGGGATTTCCCCCCAATTAAGGGGTTTTTCTTAAAAAACATCCCAAGCAGCTTTTTTAGTCTTATGAAGTATTTCTATTTTTATTCTTCAGAATAAAATTCTCCATGTTCTCCTAGAGTGCAACTTTTGTAAGAAGCACGGGGTCGCACCGCTTTTGACTTACGCGTAGCGCTATACAATTACCCATTACCAATTTCCAAACTATCTCGATCATCCGTAGATTCACCTTGTAATTTTGGAATCACTAATACTTTATCAATGCGATTGCCATCCATATCCATGACTTCAAAACTCATTCCTTCCCATTCAAACTTATCTGTCACTACAGGAATACGACCTAGCTGGGTCATAACAAAACCACCTAGGGTTTGATAGCTACCGTGTTCTTCTGGAAAAATTTCCTGAATATTAATGTTAAAAATCTCACAAAAATCATCTACTCCAAACATTCCATCTATTAACCAAGTACCATCTTCTCTTTGTATCGCTCGATGAGCTTCATCTTCATCATCGAGGGTAGGAAGATCCCCGACAATTTCTGTCATTAAATCGTTGAGGGTAACAAGTCCTTGTATAACCCCATATTCATCTACAACTAAAGCTATGTGGGTTCCAATCTGTTTAAATAATTCCAATACCTTTAAACCAGGAGTATTTTCTGGTAAAAATATTGGCTGCTGTAATTCTACAGTTAAATCCATTTTTTCCCCACGAAAGCTCCGGGCTAATAACTCAGTAACAGTAATAATTCCTAAAAAATTATCTAGTTCTCCCTGAGATACTGGATAGCGAGAATAGTTATTATCAATAATTTTGCGGCGATTTTCTGCAACTGTATCCTCTAGGTTCAGCCACTCTATCTCTAGACGGGGTGTCATTAATGTGGTGACTGGAATATCACTTAAACGAAATACCCTTCTGACCATATCCTGTTCTACTTCTTCAAAAGTACCTTCTTCTGTCCCTTGCTCAATTAAGACTTTGATTTCTTCTTCTGTCACATAAGGTTCCGTGGATGGTTTAATACCTAAGATTTTCAAGGCTGTTTCAGTAGAAATATCTAGGATATACACTATTGGAGATGCCAACTTTGCTAAGGTTTGCATAGGTACAGCAATAATATTGGCAATTGACTCTGGATGATTTAACGCTAATCGCTTGGGGACTAACTCGCCAATGATTAGAGTAAAGTAAGTAATTATCACAATAGCTGAAACAGAAGCGATCGCTTCTGCTTGCATTCTAATTCCAGGTATAATTTCGATGATAGGTAGTAATCTTTTGGCAATTATCGATTCACCAAAAGCTCCGGAGATAATAGCAAGTGATGTAATTCCAATTTGGACAGTGGCTAAGAATTGATTCGGATTTGAGGCTAGTTGTAAAGCAACTTTAGCTTTTATATCTCCGTTTTCTTTTAAATGCTGCAAGCGAGCTTTTCTGGCTGAAACTATAGCCAACTCTGACATCACAAAAACAGAATTAGCTAATATTAGTAAAACAATAATTAAAATTTCGGTGGTTGGGGACATTGTCAGGACTGCGGTTCTATGCAGGCAAAGTATTTTAAACAGAAAATATTTTAAGGAGTAAATATTTTAGTATGCATTATTAAAATGATTTCATAAAAATCTCTGTATATATAGAAATCCGGTCTGATTTCTGCGGGATCTTGCGATCGCTTAAAGCGGGTACTTCCGTACCATCCCTTAAAGCGGGTGCTTATCAATGCAACCGAGTCAAAATTATTAATAGACGTTGTTCTGTTCCCCGTTAGAAACTTCTCTGTCCCTGTTTCTTACTCCCTTTTGACCTAAATTTAATTTCCCATCCCTATGTGTCTAGGACTATCAAGAATGATGATAAGTGCCTTTTGCTGTTCAATGATATTTTACTATTTAATAATTCTCGGGTAAGACCTCTAAGTCTCTTAAGACTTTTACAATAGTTGAAGTAAGTACTTAATACCCTTATCTTTAACTGATTTTTTACTGAATTTGTACTGAAACTTTCTACGGACGTGAAGAATTTTTATGGCTTTCTCTTCTATTGTGCGCACCTTAGCACGTTCTAATTTAACCGCCGAAATTACTTCTAAATTAGAAAAGCGGCATGAATTATTGCTAAATGGTGTTCCTCGTTTACCCAAGGGTTTGGTGTCTTCAGCTTTAGCACAAGCTCAACAAAAAAATCTCTTTGTGGTTTGCTCTACATTAGAGGAAGCTGGACGTTGGACGGCACAACTTGAAGCTATGGGATGGCAGACTGTACATTTCTACCCTACTTCAGAGACTTCTCCTTACGAACCATTTGACCCAGAAATAGAGATGATTTGGGGTCAGATGCAAGTTTTAGCTGATTTGCTAGGACGGAAGGAGCAAAAAGCAACCCAAACACAGACAAGTAATTATAATTCTTTTGCTACAAATAATCAGATTGCAGTAGTCGCAACCCAAGCTGCATTACAACCCCATTTACCACCGATAGATGCTTTTCAACCCCTATGTTTGACTCTGAAAAAGGGTATGGAATTTGGCTTAGGGGATTTGGGGCAAGAACTCGCAACTCTTGGTTACGAACGGGTGTCTTTGGTGGAAACTGAAGGACAGTGGAGTCGCAGGGGAGATATTGTAGACGTATTTCCAGTATCTTCGGAGCTACCGGTACGTTTAGAGTGGTTTGGAGATGAAATAGAGCAGATTCGAGAATTCGATCCTTCTACTCAGCGTTCAGCTTTGGATCGGGTTGAGCAAATCAGTTTAACTCCTACTAGTTTTGCACCAATTATTAAACAAGCTTTAGAAGCTAGACCTGATTTTCAAGAAATTAGTTGTAGTATAGGTTTGAATGCCGAGACTGGAGAAGTTTCGGAGTTATTTGAAGGTAGCAGACGTTTCTTAGGTTTAGCTTTCGATAAACCTGCTTGTTTATACGATTATTTGCCTGAAAATACATTAATTGCTATCGACGAACCAGAACAGTGTCACGCTCATAGTTCCCGGTGGGTAGAAAACTCTGAGGAACAGTGGCAATATTTATTACAACAATCCCAGGAAACCGATGCATACGATAACACCGTTATATTGCCAAAAATTCATCGTTCCTTGGATAACTCCTTAAAGGAGATAGAAAACTTTAATAAATTATATTTATCAGAAATTGTCGAAACCGTTTCCAATGAATCAGGAATTACCGCTCAAGAAGGACTGAATCTAGCTAGTCGTCCCGTCCCCGTCACTCCCCACCAATTTGCCAAAATAGCCGAGACAGTCCGTCAAGAACGCGATCGCAATTTTTCTGTATGGTTAATTTCGGCACAACCTTCTCGTTCTGTATCTCTATTACAGGAACATGATTGTCCGGCACAATTTATTCCCAATCCCCGAGACTACCAAGCTATTGATAAGCAGCAAATTAGTCATACACCCGTAGCTTTGAAATATTCGGGTTTGGCAGAATTAGAAGGGTTTATTCTACCTACCTTCCGACTCGCCATTATTACCGATAAGGAATTTTACGGACAGCATTCTCTGGCTACCCCTAGCTACGTGCGTAAGCGTCGCAAAGCGGCTTCTAACAAAGTTGATGTCAATAAGCTGCGTCCTGGTAATTACGTAATTCATAGAAATCATGGTGTCGGTAAGTTTATTAAGTTAGAAAGTTTAACTATTAATGACGAAACCAGGGATTATCTAGTAGTGCAGTATGCCGATGGTCTACTGAGAATACCATCAGACCAGGTAGCGGCATTATCTCGTTACCGCAAACGAGACGGGAAAACCCCAGAACTCCATAAGATGACTTCTAAAGCTTGGGAAAATACCAAGAATAAAGTCCGCAAAGCTATCAAAAAGTTAGCAGTAGATTTACTGAAGTTATATGCAGCGCGATCGCAGCGAGAAGGTTTTGCTTATCCCGTTGATATGCCCTGGCAGCAGGAATTAGAAGATTCCTTTCCCTATCAACCAACTACAGACCAACTTAAGGCTGTACAAGATGTGAAGCGGGATATGGAAAGCGATCGCCCCATGGATAGATTAGTTTGTGGTGATGTTGGTTTCGGTAAAACAGAGGTAGCAATTCGTGCTGTTTTTAAAGCCGTCACCGCAGGAAAGCAAGTAGCACTTTTAGCACCGACAACAATTTTAACTCAGCAACATTACCACACCATCAAAGAAAGATTTGCCCCATATCCCATCCACGTGGGTTTGCTGAATCGTTTTCGTACTGCCGAAGAAAGACGGAATATTCAGAAAAGATTGAAAACCGGAGAATTAGATGTAGTTGTCGGTACCCATCAACTTCTTGGAAAAAGCGTCGAATTTAAAGAACTAGGATTATTAGTCATAGATGAAGAACAGAGATTTGGGGTAAACCAGAAAGAGAAAATTAAAAGCTTGAAAACCGAAGTTGACGTTTTAACCCTATCTGCAACACCCATTCCTAGAACACTTTATATGTCTCTTTCCGGCATCCGGGAAATGAGTTTGATTACCACCCCACCACCATCAAGACGACCAATTAAAACTCATCTCTCCCCAATTAATCAAGAAACGATGCGGAGTGCAATCCGTCAAGAAATTGACCGGGGAGGACAAATATTTTACGTAGTTCCACGAGTAGAAGGCATCGAAGAAAAATCAGCAAATCTCCGAGAAATGTTACCAGGAGTCAGAATAGCGATCGCTCACGGACAGATGAATGAAAGTGAGTTGGAAGCCACCATGCTTTCCTTCAGTAACGGGGAAGCAGACATCTTGGTATGTACCACTATCATCGAATCCGGCTTAGATATTCCCCGTGTCAACACCATCTTAATAGAAGACGCACATCGCTTCGGCTTATCCCAGTTATACCAACTCAGAGGAAGAGTCGGACGCGCCGGAATTCAAGCACACGCCTGGTTATTTTACCCCAAACAGCGTAGCCTTTCCGAAGCCGCACGCAAACGTCTACGAGCCATTCAAGAATTTACCAACCTCGGTTCCGGTTATCAACTGGCAATGCGAGACATGGAAATACGGGGTGTCGGTAACTTACTAGGAGCCGAACAATCCGGACAAATGGACGTAATCGGCTTTGACCTCTACATGGAAATGTTAGAAAACGCCATTAACGAAATTCGGGGACAAGAAATACCCACAGTCGATGATACCCAAGTAGACCTGCAACTAACCGCATTTATACCAGGAGACTACATCACCGACATCGACCAGAAAATGAGCGCATATCGAGCGATCGCATCTGCCAAATCATCGGAAGAACTAGCTTTAGTCATCGCAGAATGGACAGATAGATACGGTCCCATACCTAGTTCAGCCAAACAGCTAATTAGAATTATGGAACTAAAACTGTTAGCCAAAAAACTTGGTTTTAGTCGCATCAAACCAGACGGAAAACAGCACATAGTATTAGAAACACCCATGGAAGAACCAGCATGGAAAATGCTTGCAGATAACCTACCCCAAATCCTGCTCAACCGTTTCGTATACTCACCCGGAAAAGTCACAGTTAGGGGTTTAGGAGTAGTTAAAGCTTCCAAACAGCTAGATACATTAATAGACGCATTTACCAAAATGCAGGGTGCAGTAGTACCAGAAGTCGCAACAGTGTAAGGGAATTGTAGTAAAAGAAAAACTGTAGGGTGCCGTTAGGTGGCTGAAAATATGTAGTATAAAAAAATACTAAAATCCACCGTAACGCACCATCTCAGGTTAATAATAAGAAAAATATAAACTTCCCACAAATATAGAAATTACCGCAATCATATTCCTTAAACATTTAGCAGATCCCTAAGCAAGCAATGAGTATCATACTAACTCCAGAACAAGAAAAGTTTATTCAAGCCAAGTTGCAAACAGGTAAATATAGTAATCCTCAAGAAGTATTGGAATTTGCTTTTAGACTACTCGATGAATATGAGCAAGCTGACAAAAACTGGATAAACACTGTACGGGAAAAAATAGATGCTGCAATAAAAACGTCCGAACATACTCCACCAGTTGATGGAAAAAATTTTATTAAGGGAATTATTCAGGAATTTGAGCAAGCAGATAAGGTACAAGAATGAATCGTCGCTATGTTATTAACATTCTTGCTGCTCAGGATTTAAAAGAGATTGCTGATTACTTTACAATTAACAGTGTAGAAGCAGGAGAAAAATTTTTCCGACAATTTGAACGTCGATGTCAACAGCTAATAAACTTTCCCGGAATGGGTCGCAATTATAAAGAAATTCGTCCCTATCTGCAAGGTTTACCAATAGATGGATATATTATCTTTTATAGAATTTTGGATGACGGTATTGAAATTCTTCGTGTAATCAATGCTCGTCGCGATTTACTATATGCTTTTGAAGACGAAGAACCATCATCTTGAAATAAAGCACGTAATGAAATAATCCAATGAAAGAAATAATATAATACTTCTCAGTAATTAAACTCAGACTATTGCCTGAATGAATAGTGATATTCCTGTAAAAATACTATTTTTAGCAGCCGATCCAAGTGATGCTTCTCGGTTGCGTTTAGGGCAAGAATTGCGAGATATAAGAGAAAGGTTGCAAATTGCTAAGGAGCGGGGAAAATATCAGCTAGAACAGCGAGAATCAGTTAGAGTTAGGGATATTACACAGGCAATATTTAACGTTGAACCACAGATTATACATTTTTCAGGACATGGTACAAATCAAGGCGAACTTTGTTTTGAGGATGAAGTAGGAAAAATTCAACCTGTAGAAGCTGATGCTTTAGCGGCAATGTTTGAGTTACTACTAGAGCAAGTTAATTGCGTGCTGCTAAATGCTTGCTATTCCGAGATTCAAGCTAAAGCGATCGCCGAACATATTCCTTATGTAATTGGGATGAATGATGCAATTGGAGATAAAGCTGCAATGACTTTTGCTGTTGGTTTTTACAAAGCTTTAGCTGCAAATCGTAGTATTGAAGAAGCGTACAAATTTGGCTGTGTAGAAATTCAACTCCAAGGTATTCCAGAGCATCTGAAACCAGTCTTATATATTAAACAAAGTTTTGTAGTTTCTTCTCCAAAGCCGCCAGTCATAATCATTCCCAATCCCTTCATACCTCGAAGTGGAATAGTCAAAAACGCTAAAAAATTCTTTGGTAGAGAAAAAGAACTCAATCAGATATTTGAAACCCTCAATAGTGGAAGTAGTGTAGCGCTAATTGGTGCCAGAGAAATTGGTAAATCTTCACTACTTTGGGCTATTTCTCAACAAGCACAAGCAAAATTAATCCCACCTCGGAAAGCAATTTATTTGGACATGAGCCAAGTTTATGACGAGGATGATTTCTACTACGCTTTATGTTCCGAAGTCGGAATAGAAGATTGTAAAGGAATTCGTTTGACAAGAGCTTTAAAAAAACAACGTCCCCAATTGCTACTTTTACTTGATGAAATCGAGAAAATGACTTGGGATGGTTTTACAAATCAGGTAAGGGGACAATTACGAGGATTGGCTAACGGACATGATGCTCCTTTACGTTTAGTTGTGGCTGCTTCTACTTCTTTAAATCAACTTTTTCCCGATAGTAACGAAATCAGTATGGTTTCTCCGTTTCAAAATATTTGTCTTGAGGAACAGATTAATTTATGGGATGAAGCTACCGTTCGTGATTTTATTAGTTATCGATTGAGGAATAATCCAATTCAATTTGCTGAAGCAGAAATTACAGGAATTATTCAAAGCTGCGGTGGTTACCCCAAGGAAATCATGGAAATGTGTTATCGAATTTATGGACGGTATTTGGAGGAGTTGAAATAATGACCAAACAAACTCCTGTACCCCGTCTAGATTTAGCACCTAAACTTAAACGTCCTCTTTCCCTGTGGAATCCCTTAGATTATTTGCGTTTGTTGTATTGGGTTTTTTATTTTCCCCAAGCTTTGCGGTGGTATGTGGATACTTTTGGTGGTGGGTATATTCCAGAAGGAGAAATGAATTGGAGCAAAAGATGGAAGTCTCTGCGACAAAATATTGTTCAGCGTAATTTGTTTATCCAAGGGTTGATATTAACCGTTGTAACACCATTTATTTTTAGCGGAATTTTAATGATTCGCGGAAATTTAACAGAAAGTATAGATGTTTATATTGATTGGAGAGGCGTAGCTTTTGGTGTAGCTTTTGGCGTAGCTTTCGGTATAGCTTCAGGCGTGGCTTTTGGCGTAGCTTTTGGCGTAGCTTTTGACGTAGCTTTTGGTGTAGCTTTTGGCGTAGCTTTTGGTGTAGCTTCTGGTGTACCAGGGGACTTGGCTTTCGGAATAACTTTTAGCGTGACTTCTAGCGTGACTTCTAGCGTGGTTTTAGGCATGTCGGGGGGCGTGGCTTCAAGCACTGCTTTAGGTATAGCTTCAGGCGTGGCTTTTAGCGTAGCTTTTGGCATACCAGGAGGTGTGGCTTTAGGTTTAGTTTCTTTCGTGGTGTTTCGCGTACCGAGCGATGCTTTATTAGTTATGGCTTTAGTCGTTGCTTTAGTCATAGTTTTTAGTGTGGCTTTTGCTGTGGCTCTAGACGTAACTGAAGGGACGTTTTTGGGCATGATTTTGGGCATGATTTTGGGCGTGATTCTGAGCATGATTTTAGGTTTACCGGGCATCATTGCAAGTGTAGTGGTTCTGCGTCCGGAAAGTTGGTTTGTTGGTTTATCCTTCAATATCGGATATCTTCAAAAAGTAGGCCTACTTTTTTTACGTGTTACTCCATTACCTATACCTTATCTTTCTGTTAACGTAAAAAAATGGCTACAGCAGGATTTGGAAACAGGTTTATACAATGCTAATCAATTACTTGCTTACACCCTACAATTTATTCCTGTCGTTAAAGCACTTAATCAAGTAATTAATAAAATACCTTCAGAACAAATAATTTATACTGTTGCCCAGTTAGCAAAAGAACCTTTTAACTTAAACTTAATACGCTTTGTATCTGATGATTTGAATGAAACGCTCATTCCAAGTGACACACAGGTAGATACTCCTACCTGTGCTACAGCTGCTGGTTTTTGGTATCTCTACAAAAAAATACCAACTAAAGCAGAAAAGTCTTTCAGAATGGTACATAGTATCCTTTATGGTGAGGAAATGTATGCTCTTGCTCAAACTCTTGGAGTTTTTCACAGAGCAAAAGATATTATTGCTATTGCCAAAATTTCTTTAGAGATGCAATATATCGCGTCTCTACAATCGTTGCAAGAAAGGCTTTTGCGTCCGACTACTTGGAAAGCAATTTCTACCTTGCATCACATTGTAGAAGATGTTCAACTTGTAGAAAGTAATGTATCCCGTGCAACCCGTTCTTTCACCCTTAACCGCGCTTTGGGAGAACTTACCAATATTCTAAATAATTCTGAAACCATACCCCAAGCCGAACGAGGACTCATTATTGATATAGCCGAAACTTGGCAAAAAGCTTTACTGCAAATTGCTGGTGAAGTTGGAGAAGCCACTGTTACTAAACCCGTCCGCAATCCCTACATTATCGGCGATCCAGTTCTCGGTGAAAAATTCGTCGGAAGAGAAGAGGTGATGAGACAGCTTGAAGAATTGTGGGTGATGGGTGAGCAATTGCAGTCTGTGGTAATTTATGGTCACAGACGCATGGGTAAAACTTCGATTTTACGGAATGCTGCTAACTCTGTAGGTTCGGGTGTAAAGGTTGCTTATGTCAATATGTTAAATGCTGGCAACATTTCCGAGGGAGTTGGGGAAGTTTTGATGGCGATATGCGATGTTGTTTCTGAAGCGGTAAATGTTCCACCCCCAGATGATGATAAATTGCTCCAACTTCCCGAACTTACTTTTCAAAGATATTTGAAACAGGTTGTACAAAGGTTAGATGTAGAGACGTTCCACGGAACGTCTCATAAAACGTCTGACGGAACATCTCAGCAGGGTTTAATTATCGCTATTGATGAATTTGAGGTAATCGAAGAATTAATTGCAGCAGGGAAAATTCCTGATAATTTCCTCGGTTATCTGCGGGGATTACTGCAAATGAATTCTAAAATTACTTTTGCTTTTGCTGGTTTGCATACTTTGGAAGAGATGACAGCAGATTATTTTCAACCTTTCTTCGCTAGCGTTATTCCTATTCACGTGGGTTTTATGGAACGTGCTGTTACCCGTCAAATTCTTGCTAACCCCGTGGAATTTTCAGATAATGCAATGTCTATAGAGGAAGATTTTCTTCTCGACTACAAGCCAGAAGCATTAGATAAAATTTACGAACTCACCCACGGACAACCTTATTTAGTCCAATTAATCGGTTTTGTCTTAGTTCGTCGCTACAACGACCAAGTTTTTGAACTAGGACGAAAGCGCGAGGCAGTTTTCACGGTGGAAGATGTGGAAGCAGTTATTAATAATACTGAGTTTTTTAAACGAGGACGCTACTATTTTGAAGGGGTTTGGAGTCAAGCTGCCCAAGGTGCGGAAGGACAACAAACTGTACTTAAGGTACTTGCACCATATCCAAAAGGGTTGAGTTATGAGTATGTGATAAGAGAAGTTTCTACAGAAGGTTTGGATGAGGAAATTTTACAAGAAGCAATCAATACTTTGCAGCGTCATGATGTAGTTGAAGAGACTCAGGGAAAATGGCGGATTATTGTGGAGTTATTTCGTCGTTGGTTGGTGCAGGAAGTTTAGAGACGTAGCAGTGCTAAAGTGATTTTTGACAAAGAATATACTCAGTCCTGACGAGTTTCGACTTCGCTCAACTCTCTATACCTTGGTTAACGATGGTAAATTTATTTATGGAAATCATCTAAGTTTCCATAATGTATATGGTATTCAACTCAGAACCGCTATAGCTTTCAAAACCTGCAACAATTCAATTGCACGTTCAGATTCCATCAGGTTTAATAATGGCATTAACTGATATATGGGAGGGTTTCCCTGTTGAATATAAACAAATTGATATTCCCTTCCGTTTGTAGTCAAACCCCAAACAGATTTTTGGTATTCTAAACATTCATATACGTAAGTAAGTAATTGCGGTAAACCAGCCGATACAGCAACTTCACTGTTCTTTGATTCAATTATCAGAACCCAAAACGATGATTTAGCTGGGTTCAATTTTGCCCCCTTAACAGCTAAAATATCCAGTCTACCTGTAATTTTTGTATCTTCATCTTCAATAATTATATCGGCGATATTTTCTTCTAAAGCAATTTTGATGGGAGAGCGATAAAAACCAGCTAAGCGCATTAATGGAAAGACAGTTAAAGCTTTAACCAATCCTTCCAATACTTTACTTTCTATAATGTAGTTATCAAAATCCGTCCGAATTTGTAAAATTTCTTCTCGTTCAAGTTCGGTTAAAGGTTCTAAAGATAACAATGGTGTAAACGAGTCATTGTATTGCCTTTGATAACCAAAAAGACGGTGAATATCTCCTATTGATAAGTTTTTGGTTTGGAGAATTGCCATAGGTTTATTAAAATTATGGTTTATCTTTCCAGATTAATCGATTAAGACATTTTTATTAGAAAGTTCCCTGTTCCCTGCTCCCTCTTCTGTTTCACAACCACTTTTCAAGTGAAAGATAATAGCAGCAGACAAACCATCCCATAGAGGAGTATTTATATCAGCTTTCCTCAAACCTTCTGCTGCCCAGGTGTTACAAGTTCTGAATATGGAGTAATTACCTTTGGCAGCGTAAAAACCTGCATTGGAAGTGTGACCATTACCTATACGAATTTTATTACCGCTTTTATCCAGTTGAAAACTAGTTTTAATAAAGTTAATTAATTTTAGATAATTTGTTTTATTTGTACGAATACATTTCACTTCAATATTATTTGGTAATGATTGATATCCTTTGACGTACATCACCGAAGGAGTAGGAAGAAATACAGCTTTGAATGTAGTAGAAAAACTGAAGTCAGAAAGGGAAGTAACCGACATATAAAAATCTTTATCCCCCCAACCAAAACTCAAGTATTTATAAGTGTCATCATCATTTTTCCTTGTATCAATACCAACTTTGTCTACAGATAAATAATTATTCCAGTTATGAACATTATTTTTAGTTTTAACAAGAATATTGGAGTGAATACCTGTATTGGCAATACAAACTTGATAATTACAACTTTGATGGGAATAGTTACCCCATTTTCTAGGTATCAAAGCAGCAATAAATAATAAAGTAATAATTCCTAAAATGCTACCAAACAGATAGCGATAATACTTAAAAAAAAACCCATATGATTTATGAATAATTAGTAAAATTAGTTAATAATGTTCTCATATTATTCTTATCTTTTTCCCTTTCCCCAAACATTTTCCCTTTAATTCTCAAACATCAAGCAAACAATCAGTTGCCATTTTTTTATTTCTTGCTATATCTTCTTCCCTATGGAAACGTATTGAAAATGTATGTATAAAATATGACTCGGGGGAGAATTTCTGCTGATATGTTAAGCGATCGCTTTCAATTATTACTGCTGCACTATCGCCGATTGTACGGTAGCAAAGACAATAGATTGCTGAGGTTTCTGCTGTCAATAATCATTATTATTAGTTTTATTATTTATTTACAGTTACCCCTATTAGCAAAACCAGCTAACTATAGCATTCATTCCCGGCAGGATTTTAATCAGCCACAGCTTTACCCAATTACTCAACCTGTTTTATCTAATTCTTATTTACCGATAGATAATTGGGTGGGGAGATTAATTTTACCTAGCCAGAAAGACATTGTACCTGGTGCTGACTGGGTATGGATTGAAATACAACACGCACCTCTAGAAGCACAGAGTTTAGTAGGTAAGGTTGTACGTTTACAGTGGAAAAATCAACCACGACTCCAGTCCTATGTACAAGCTGTAAAGCGAGATGTGAAGTTTACAAGTGCAACTAAGGAAAGTCAAAACCAAGGTCTTATTCATCCTTCCCGTTTAAATAATCGTCTTCAGGTCGGACCTCTACATTCTCTGGCTGGCTCACGACCCAATGATGATGTAATTGTTACCTTAGATAATGTTGATTTCTCTGAGAGAAAAAACGGGGTAACGGTTCTTAAAATTGATAGCGAACCTGTTTTAGCCACGGGACGTTTTTATGGTTTGGTTAAAATCAATGGAACTGAAAAATCTAGTAAAAAATATCCGGTACCGAAAACCTGCTTTGGTAAATCTCCCTGTCCGGCAGAATATTTCCGGGTAACTCATTACAATCAAGTATCAGGTAAATTTGACGGAGAATCAGAAACTATCCGCATTCCGCGACAAGTCTATGATACTCGCGGTATTCCTCCTTCAACTCCGAATAAATTAGAAAGCTCTCCTGAGGGAAAGGAAGGATGGTATATTTACGGAGCAAAAGATATAAATGGTATTTTTATTGTCCAAGCCTTAGCACCCCGACGTTTATTTCAACTGCAACCAGAGAAGGTCTTCTTAGGAGAAGAGGCAGGATTAACTTATATCAAACATAAATACTGGCAAATCAGCGATCGCGATCGCGGTCGAATAAATAAAATTTTAATTGATACTACTGCAAAAAATCAAAATTTAGCTGTATCTGCATGGAAAGAAGGGGATAAAGCAATAGTCTTAAACTTATTCGGGGGTATTGGAGGGAAAAAAGCCGAACCTTTAGGAGTAGTCAGTACTGTAACGGGACATTTTGCTTTTGGTACAGCAGAGGTTATCAAAAATCCTTTAACTAATAATTTAAAATTTGACATTAAATATCAGCAAATTTACGCTAATAATCCCGAAGGAATAATATCTGGAATCCATACTTGGGCTGACTATATGGGTAACTTACGATGGGGGTGGATGTATACACGTCCGGTAACAGATATCATTATCAAGTTCGACCCCGTTACCCAAGATTACAATTTCGACGGTATCAAACTTTCCCCCCTCACTGAATTCCAGTATCAGTTAAAAATAATGATGGCACGTTATCGTGTAGGAGATGGAACGGGTAACGCGACTGTTAGTCCTGCTGCTTCCTGCGTTCAAGACTCAGCTCAAGCACTTTACAGCACTATTCAAAATGTTAAAAAGCAAGTTAACTCCAATCCTGGAATTCAAAGTTGGTTAAAAAAACATCCCCAAGATAACCAAACTCGACGCTTTCAAAAGTTAGTTTCACTAGGTCAGGAGTTAGAAAAACAACTGCTACCATTGGGAATCATTCGGGCTGATTGGCAAAGTAGTGCAGGTACCTTAGCCGGAATTAGTGGTAAATCCCCCTTTAGAGATAATAGCATTTGGGCAGCAATTACCAGCTGGCGGACGATGATGCCCAGACAAGCACAAGATGAATTTGCAACTATATTCCTTAGACACGGTGCAAAACTCTGGTTCCTGCAAACTTATCAAGTGGGAGGAAAAAACTCCGAGATTGCACCTCTTGCACCTACACCGTTATTAGGACAAATTAAGTTACCTTTTACTAATATTCCCATCTTGACGATTATTATTAGCCGCATTTTGGCAGCGATCGCTCTTCCGAAACTGTCAGACTGGTTGACCGGAGCAGGAATATTATTTGCATACGGTGCGATCGCTTTACCTTTGGGTTTAAACTCTAGATTTTTACAGTTACAAATTTGGTCTGTTTCCTGGATACGTCATCTATTTAAAGCTCTACAACTTTTTATCATGCCCGCATTTGTTGAAGAACTAATATTTCGGGTACTTCTGCTCCCCCACCCTACGGAAGCAATCCCTTGGTATCAATGGTCATTATGGGCAAATTTTATATTATTCCTGTTTATTCTCTATCATCCTCTGAACGCCAAAACTTTTTATAAACAAGGATATCCAACATTCTTTGACCCCATCTTCCTGATACTGGTAGGTTTACTCGGAATTGCTTGCACTCTTACATACGCTTTAACGGGTAGCTTATGGTTAATTGTACTCATCCACTGGATAGTAGTTACAGTCTGGTTGCAAATATTGGCAGGTATGACAAAGTTAGAAAATTCCCACAAAGATATTACCGATTTTGTTCAAGATAACTAATGTTTTGTCTCATTAGGATCTCCCGCATTCATAATGTAGAGACGTTAAATTTAACGTCTCTGGGGAGGTTCTAGATTGCACGTATTTAATTTCTGGAGATATCTATTAGTTTTGACGAACTGTAGAGATGTTCTTATGAGAATTTCTCAAAGAGTTTGGAAAACAAACGAAACCGGAACCATCAGAATTAATGGGAAAGACTACTAATTCAGTTACAAGTTATCAACACCAAATAATATTTAGGAAAAAGTGAGCGATCGCTATCATCATTTTTTAAAAAATATTTTAATTAATATCTGGATAATTGATAGTCAAATTCTCAGTAAGAGTTACTACAGCTTAGTCTTAGACATTAAATCGCCAAGCAAAATAGAGCTTTACAATACTTGACAATTAAATTTTTACAACTCTAATGAAAATATATATTTATTACGAATTATCCATGAATTAATAAGTAGTTTATAAAATTAACCCCACACTTTTGTAAATCTGAGATGAAGGCAATAGTATTAGCAACGTAATAGAAAATATATGCATAGATTCAAGACTAGAAAAAGCCAGATTGGCATTGTATAGGGGCTATGATTGATTGACCAAAAACCATAATTTAATTCGCGAAAAATAAATTTTTCATGAGTAGTTTTATGAGAAAACTAGCTTTTTCATTACAAAATGACGAAATAGTTATTGAGTATTAAAAATATTTTTTTGCTTGATTAAGATTACCTCAAATCCAGTATAGTCAATACTTTTGTTGTTTTTCTATTTAACAATTAGAGAGTGATGTAAGACACATTACTTTAAATGTAGGGAAAACCGTCTATCAGTAATAACCTAGAATTATTAAGATATGTAAAGGGGATCGAATTATACATCTTACCAAGTAGTCAAAACGGAGTTGACCTAAAAAATAAATTGCAGTAAAACCTAGCTATAGTGTTTAGCAAGCACTGATTGTCAAAGAGGAGGGAACTATTAAACCGCATTTGCTTGTCAGGGTAATCAGCTAATACCTTGAGTTGCAAAAATACACCTATAGTTGTAAACAATGACTCATTAGAAACAAAAACAATACCTTTTTTCGAGTATTTTGTATTAAACTCGACAGATTGAGGAAAAATACTGAGCTTTAATATTGATTAAGTTCTTTGTTTTAGTTCTTTGTTTCAGTTCTTTATTTTAGTTATTTGCCTTAGAATTGCGTTTTTGTAAACTTTGTAATTAATTACAAAATTTATCACCAATAATCGCAATTAAATACTTTTGGATACGCAGACAATAATTATCGAAAATTGTGAAATATTTCTAGCCCGTCATAACAGCTTTAAATTATGCTTAACACTAATACTCAGTCCATTAATTTTTCTGGCTACATTGAACCTGTAGCAGAACCTGTAGCAAGTTCTAGTATCATCAATCCTTCTCATAGACCAAAAAAATCAAAGTTAGATTTACTGCAACCATTACGTGAAAAACTAGATAATATCAAAGTTAATAATCGTTCTTTTGCCAAATTAATTGCTCAGTTAATCCCATCCCAGTGTCCTTTTGAAAGAAATATAGTTATTTTTGGTCGTCAAATAGCTCATATTCCACCTTTATGTAAGTTAAACCCAATTTACGAAGAATTAGTCGGCTTGCGTTTTCGCGCCTTGTGTTATTTAGTAGATGAATGCGGTGAAGATATCCAATCTTACTGCTGAAAAGTCAAGATAGAAGTAGCGACATGGAAATAAAAATTGAGCGTAAACCCTCTCAAGAAAGCTTAGAAAAACTAGGAGTTTTCAATTGGGATATTTGGACAAAGGGAATCTCTAAATTTCCTTGGATTTACGACACTCAAGAAACCTGTTATTTCCTAGAAGGTGATGTGGTAGTTGCCCCCGATGGGGGAGAAGCAGTGCAGATGGGTAAAGGTGACTTAGTTACTTTCCCCCCAGGAATGTCTTGCACATGGGATATAAGAAGCGAAGTGAAGAAGCATTATATATTTGATTAATTATTTGATTAACTATTTATACATATAGGTACAAGATGTAACCTACCCCAAAGCGTAGCGCTATAAATGCTAAAGTACGGGTCTAGCAGTCCTAAACCCCTACCTAAAAATAAAGTATGCGATTGCATTTAAGTACTTGGCAAGAAGTAGAAACATACTTGCAGCATTCCCAAGGTATTATTATTCCTATTGGTTCCACAGAACAACATGGTCCTACGGGATTAATTGGGACTGATGCAATCTGTGCAGAAGCAATTTCTCACGGAGTTGCAGAAGAAACTAAAGCATTAGTAGCTCCTACCATCAACGTAGGAATGGCATTACATCATACAGCTTTCCCGGGTACCATGAGTCTGCGTCCCAGTACAATGATTCAAGTAGTTAAAGACTATGTAACTTGCTTAGTTAAAGCCGGTTTTCATAAATTCTACTTTATCAACGGACATGGTGGTAATATAGCTACCCTAAAAGCTGCATTTTCAGAAACATATGCTCATTTATCAGACCTACAAATTCCCAATGCCGATCGAATACAGTGTAAAATCGCAAACTGGTTTATGTGCGGTAGTGTCTACAAATTAGCAAAAGAACTCTATGGTAATGAAGAAGGTTCCCATGCTACCCCTAGTGAAGTCGCTTTAACTCAATATATTTATCCAGAATCCATAAAAAAAGCACCATTATCAGCCGAAATAAACAAAGAACGTAAAATATTTAGTGCATCTGACTTCCGCGATCGCTATCCTGATGGCAGAATGGGTTCTAACCCCGCTCTTGCAACTCCAGAACACGGAAAGCAATTTTACGATTTAGCAGTAAAGGAACTCAGTAATGGATATTTAGAATTTCTCAGTTCCTAGCTGTAGGGTGGGTTAGGTAACGATATATTTTTGGGTAAATTGCAACTGATGAGTTTACCGTAACCCACCACAATGATTTAATTTACCTGAAATAATCCTCTATGGTGTACGGTTCAAATAAGAATTGTAGATTGGGTAGAGCGACAGCGTTACCCAACCTTCATCAGCATTCGATTAGACCCATCGTTTATGATGTGAGTGGGTTAATGGATAAACTCATTGAACCAAGAATCTCCTCGACTTTAATAGACATCTCCGGTAATTAAATATATGCGTCGTAAAACCCTTGTAGAGACGTTCCATGGAACGTCTCTACGTTCTTTTCCGGAGATGTCTAATCAGTAGCTGTAGGGTGGGTTAGGTAACGATATATTTTTGGGTAAATTGCAACTGATGAGTTTACCGTAACCCACCACAATAATTTAATTTACCAGAAATAATCCTCTATGGTGTACGGTTCAAATAAGAATTGTAGATTGGGTAGAGCGACAGCGTTACCCAACCTTCATCAGCAT
>JBCCDM010000059.1:0-20078 GCA_039030795.1 Cyanobacteria bacterium P01_A01_bin.84 | reverse complement strand
ATTAAGCGGACTTGGTATTATATATTTAGGACTTACGCACTTGTAACGAGTAATAAGGCTTTGCGATTA
The DNA here is from genome assembly GCA_039030795.1 of Cyanobacteria bacterium P01_A01_bin.84. GTDB lineage: Bacteria > Cyanobacteriota > Cyanobacteriia > Cyanobacteriales > Nostocaceae > JBCCDM01. The sequence continues at coordinate 20,009 of JBCCDM010000059.1, read as the reverse complement.
CTTCCCTATGGTCGTAATGACCTAAACACGTAGTCCGTGCGTAAGTCCTGATATTTTTTAACGCCCAGGAGCGCGGAGTAAAGCGCAAAGGGACACAGAATTTTTTTATTTCTATGTTAAATAATTCCAATGTAAACGAAAACGATATCACTCCGCATACCTACACTATTTCTAGTTTTGAGGCTTAAAGGCAACAGTATTGGAAGATGTGGGATGAATGCGAGTGAGACGACGGACGGACGATAATATTTCCGGAGACAGTTGCTACAGTTGCTCTACTTGGGGAGACCCCAAGACCGCACTCACTGCCTTACCAATGGGTAGCGAGGGAGGAAATAGAGTTGAACGTTACACCACCACAACTAGCTACGAAATAAGAACCACTCTAGAAAACATCTTTCCAATATATTTCTGATAAATACAAGGAAGTGTGAGTAGGTCACGGAACTTGAATATTTACTAACGTATTTTCCGGTAAATAACTGTGAAAACGTCCTTGATTACTGAATACTGAAATTAGACTGAGATAAGAATCTGGTTCAATATGTAAATCATTCCAAGGTACTGCAATTTCTAAGCAAGTATCTAAAGCCATTCGAGCAGAACTATTACAAGAAGACCACTGAGAATAATCAATTGCTTTTTGAAAATTAATTGATGTAGCTAATAAATCAATTTTCAGGTGATGGTGGAATAAATAATTTAAAGGAGATGATTTTGGTAAATCTTTTAGAGGAATAGGACTGTTGTGCATTGTGTTACCGGGATAAAACCATAGTAAATTTAATTCCCGGGGTAAATCCTGTCCTGGTTTTACTCCTACTTTCAAATCGAGACGTAAGTAAAAGTTGAGATGATCTAGACCATACCATAAACGCTGTATGGGGTCACTGGAGTGCATGGTTCCTCGCGCTCCACCAATTTCAATTTTTCCGGCTTTATCCCAGTCTTGCTCGTCACCTTTACCATCAATGAGTGGATGAATAAATCCTTGGGGAAGCCGGTTTGATTTGGCTTCATGGATTTCTATTGGTCTACTCAGATAAGGTGGTACAGTTTCATTCAGGGCTTGGTAAATTCCTCTCAGATGTTGACGAAATAGTTCATCAAAAATTGCATCTTGATTGGATGAATGTCCTTCTCCAAACCACCAGAACCAGTCGGAACCTTCGGCTGCATACAAAGCTTCCCACACTTCGGGGTTATTTTCTTCTGTTGCTTCTGGGTGATTTGCTAATACTTGTCTTGCTTGAGTGAGATAGTCCCAAGCACGGTTTTTGGCTTTGTCACCGATCCAGGTGGTGAAATTACCATCTATCCAGGAACCACTGTGTAATTTTTGTTCAGAAATAGTTACTTCTGGGGGAAATTGCTGAATAAACTCCGAGACCGTCACTAGTTTTAAATTAGGCTCTTCACTCAGACCGGTATACAAGGCATCTAAAAATAGTTTGCCATCTTGGGGGTAAAATTCCCAGCAGTTTTCCCCATCCAAAGCGATTGTAACTAACCAAGGTTTATCACTGTTACTTTCTTGCTGTTTTTGAGCGATCGCGCGCAAATGTCCGATTAAGTCTGCTGCTGCTTCTTGGTGGGGCATTGCACCGTAGGTAAATCCTATTAGATCGGATAATCGGTGGTCGCGGAATACTATTCCTAAGTCACCCCCAGATGTTTGGAGACGATAGGGCTGATAGAGTAATTCTGGTTCTTGGATATTTCCTATTTCGTCGCGATGGAAGAAGTGTTGTAGAGTCCACCCCAAGACGGCTTCGTCTGAGCAAATCCACTGAAAGCCTTGCTTCTTTATATACTTCAATACTTGTGGACTGACTGACTGTTCTGAGGGCCATAAACCCCGAGGTTCTCTACCAAATCTTTCTTTGTATATATCCCAAGATTTCTGTAAGTGACGGGGGATATCTTCTGCCCATTGAAAGCGGTGTTGGGGCAATGTCATTTCCGGCACTGCAACTCTTCCGGAGTCTGTATCTGCAAGTAGTGGCAATATTGGATGAGTATAAGGTGTAGTGGTCACTTCCAACTGACCAGAATCTTGCATTTTACGATGTTGAGGAATAATCCGTCTGATGATTTCCCTTTGCTTCGAGTAAATTCGCTGGCGATCGCTTAAAGTAAAATCTCTGCCTTTCTCTAGCCAAGCTGCAATTTCAGAGTCATCCCAAAATAATGGATCGATCCAAGCCAAGTTATGCCAAGCAAGTAAGTCGCTATAATCTTGCAACTGCCAATTTTCTAAACACCAAACCTCTCCTTTTTCATGTTGCTGCTGATACAACTGGTCATAGCGGGGATGAGGTGCAATTAAATGATGATGATTCGCGTCAAAAAAGTGCTGAAGAATAAATTGCTTTTTATGTAGTGTTAACTGTTCGCAGGGAGTTAAAGTTGCTTCTAAGTAAGGATCAAAAGCTTTTCCAGCAATATAGTCTTCTAACTGTAAGATTAAAGACGGTACTAAATTTACAGTCTGGTGTAATTGCGGATAACGTTCTAGTAAAAGTACTAAGTCTAAATAGTCCTTAGTTCCATGTAATCTTACCCAGGGTAGATAATACTGCTGTTGATAATTTGGCGAACTCCTACTTTTAGGAGATTTATACAATGGTTGATGCTGGTGCCAGATAAAAGCTATGTGCAGTGGATAAGACATATATAAAATTACTATTCAGAAAACAGCAATCAGAAATCAAACTTAAGGAAAATGAGGGAGATGGGGAGATGAAAAGACTGGGAGACTGAAGAAATTAATAGTACAGCTATTCCCATTACTCGTAACTCATTACTCATTACTCATTACTCATTACTCATTACTCATTACCAACTTCATACTTTATACCTGTATGGGCACGATCATGCCCATAACAGTTAGATATTATCCTTAATTGAAAAGTCTTTTAAACAACTTGTTCAATTTCAGCGATTTCCGGGATCATTTCTTTCAAACGACGTTCAATACCCATTCTTAAAGTCATTGCAGAACTAGGACAAGAACCGCAAGCTCCCTGCAAACGCAATTTCACTATAGGACCATCTAGTTCTACCAACTCAACGTTACCACCATCGGACATTAAGTAAGGGCGCAATTCGTCCAAAACTGTTTCAACGTTTTCTGTTGTCAATTCCATATGCTTAGACCTCGTCAAATAAAATAAATTTTGATTTCAAACTTTATTATTTAGATCCTAGACTCAATTACAAGATTATTTAACTTGGATAAATAAATTCATTCAAAATTACGGCATTGTTATAGAAGCAGGGCTTTTCTTCTGGTATCGTAAAGTATTTCACCAAATTAATTGCAGGAAAGATTTTAATCCTCCTTCTGAAGAGCGATCGCCCATCACAACCTTATCCGCTTCACCAAACTTATTCATCTTCGGTATTAGAAACCATCACCGGCTGATGATAGAGAGGTACTGTAAAAGTAACTGTGGAACCCAAACCTTCTCCCAAACTGTAGAAATGTACTTCTCCACCCATGGTTTCTACCAGTTTCTGAGATATTGCTAAACCTAAACCAGTACCCCCATACTGACGAGTGCGAGAACCATCTACTTGAGAAAATAATTGGAATAATTTATCTTGCTTATCTAAAGAAACCCCTATACCAGTGTCCGCAACTCTGACTCTGACCATGCCAGGAAACTCTTGGTCTTGAAAAGTAAATTTCTGCAAAACCATATCGGTACTAATATTTATACCGCCTTCGTGAGTAAACTTAATTGCATTACCGACTAAATTCAGTATGACTTGCTTCAGACGCTGGTAATCACCGTAAACCATGACTTCATCACAAGTATCCGGCATTTGTATTTGGAAACTGAGGTTTTTTTGCTCCGTTTGCAAACGCATAAAGTTTTCTACATCGTTAAATAAATCTTCTAACTTTACCGAAACCATTTCCATTTCCATTTTGCCTGCTTCGATTTTGGCAAAATCTAAAATGTCATTGATTACATCTAACAAATGTAAAGATGATTTATGAGCTTCATGTAAAAACTGTTTTTGTTCTTCCGGATCGTCCGCCATCCCATCTAAAATTAGCTTCAGGAAGCCAATCATACCGTTTAAAGGCGTACGGATTTCATGGGATACATTAGCTAAAAACTCACTTTTAAGACGAGAAGCTTCCTCTGCTGTGTGGGTTGCAGCTTCTAGTTCTCTATACAATGTCGCATGAGCGATCGCTGTGCCTAATTGGTCGGCTACATTTTTTGCTAAATCTAGTTCTTCTTCGCTTGGTATAAAACAATCCTGGTTAAGAGTTGCAGCTATGATTGCATTAGGCTGGTCTTGATGACAAGTCGCAACCACAAGCATACTCTCTTTAGAAAATATGGAATTTTCTGGTGCTTGAACAAATATTGGTTCTAAGTTTTCTAATACTTGAGTAAAAAGTGGTTCGGAAGCAGTATCAATTTCCACATCCAACATTGAATTAGTATCAACTTGACAATACTCGGCAATAGCTTGGATTTTAGGATTCGAGGGCTGATAAGGGAAAATTATACAACGTTGCAGCCCCAAAGATTCTCCTAAACTATTAACTGTCTGCTGCCAGATAATATCTAAATCTAAAGTTCTGCGAATATTTCTAGTAATCTGATTAATTAACTGCTGATACTTATAAAAACTTCTAGCTGCCAATGGTTGGGAATTAGGTTTTTCAGCAACACTATCGTGAGTGGTAGTTACCTCAATAGATTTACCTTTAGTTTGCAGCAGACGACCCATCACTAATACTGTAGTCGCAGCACTATCCAAAGCCGGTAAAATTGGGCTAATTGTCAATTCAAACTTCACCTGTCGGCGATCGCATTCAAACCAGCACTGAATTTTTTGTGGCTCCAAACTCTTGAGAATACCTTGCAAGCCCTCAAGATAGGCTTTTCTATCAGATGGGACAAAGCAGTTCTCATCAAAATTGGTTTCAATGACTTTCTGAGGATTTAAACCCATATCTTGGCTATGTTGCCAATAAAAGTTTAAGTAATTTCCTACCTCATCTTGCATATAAACCAACTCAGTACCTAAGGCTGCGAGTAAAACATTAGTGTCGCTGCAAACCAAACCCTGCTTCTGATGTACGAGATTTGACAGTTGGGAACTAGCGGTAATTCTCATGAACTAGAGTTGGATAGACAAAAAGACAACCCAAAAAACTTGGGTTAATTGCTGCATTAAGTTTGGCATAAATTTTTACAGCTTTCACACTCCGGTTGAGGTTTTTTGGTAACTACATAGCCCGAATGTATCAGATTTTATATTTATTTAACCATTTAATGGTGGCTAAGAAGGTATTATTAATCATTCCAATCGCCACGGGGTGGAAGAGGAGTACGGTATGGAGTGCGGGTTAATTCATCATCTCTAGGACTCTCCCCTCTCAACCATTGTCTAATAGCAACTTCAATAACTTTACTAGGGTCTCCAGTTAAATGTTGAATTTGATCGACTAACTCAGAATCAAGTTGCACAGCTATTTCTACTTTGTCAGTTGTTATTTTTTCTCGGTCAAAGGTTTTATCTGTATTCATATCTGATGGGTCTCCTATTGCATTCAGCCACAAAATTATAATGGCTTTGTCAACATTTCCATACAACATTGGCTTCACTTAAAGTTTTAACTGTACACGGGTCGGTGTTTAGCCAAACTAAGTCAGATCGCTATGTTGTAAAACTATAGGTGAAAGATGGTGCTATTGCTGAGCATTTCCTTGATTAAGAAATTACACTTTTAGTCTTGGTTGATTATATGGTCAATGCTTCAATAAACACATAAACATTATTTCAAGTTTATTGTACGCTGATGAACAATTTATAACGGTAAAGGTCAATAGAGCTTCATACTTATTTAAAGGAACTTAGAGGAATTTAGAGGAATTCAGAAGAACTAAGAAGCAAATAATCACAATAGGAGCTTAGTTAATAGCCTATGGCAAGCTAAGTACTTGTATAGATAGGACTTACGCACTCGTAACGGAAAATAAGGCTTTGGGATTACTAGTTTAACGACAGCCCTTTCAGGCAACTCTAGGATCTCTGTGGACGTAAACACTTAGTCTGTACCTAAGTCCTGATAAAAAAACTTCAGAGAAATATTTACGATATCTTAAATAACCATTATTCGGGTTAAAGAGCTTTATTTAACTTTTAAGGACTGAATAATACCTGAAACAACCTAAACACGTTTATAAATATCAAAATTAAGTAACGGTATAATAGGGTTTTTCGCTTATCTCGAACAACGGTTAAATACAAAAATACAAAAAGAGGACTGAACTCTCGTTAAAGTGCTTGCGGTTAACTGCCTGGAGTATATCAAAACTTCTGTTAACCGATAACACAGCTTCTTCACGAAGAAAGGATTACAATACATTAAGTAGCTTATTATTTTATCTTGGTTGCTCAAAACGTAAAAAATAAAGTGTATGACTGACGTTCCCGCAAATCGTATCCGCAATTTTAGTATTATTGCTCACATTGACCACGGTAAATCTACCCTTGCTGACCGTTTACTGCAAACTACGGGTACTGTGGAAAATCGGCAAATGAAGGAGCAGTTTCTCGATAATATGGATTTGGAAAGGGAGCGTGGCATTACTATTAAGCTACAAGCTGCCCGGATGAATTATCAAGCTAAGGATGGTCAGGAATATGTCCTGAATTTGATTGATACTCCCGGACACGTAGATTTTTCCTATGAAGTCTCTCGCTCTCTTGCAGCCTGTGAAGGCGCACTTTTAGTAGTAGATGCTTCTCAAGGTGTGGAAGCACAAACTTTAGCAAACGTATATTTAGCACTAGAACACGATTTAGAAATTATTCCAGTTTTAAATAAAATTGATCTGCCTGGTGCAGAACCAGACCGGGTGATTTCGGAGATAGAAGAAATTATTGGTTTGGACTGTAGCGGTGCGATTTTAGCATCAGCCAAAGAAGGTATTGGTGTTGATGAGATATTAGAAGCTATTGTTGATAGGGTTCCCACACCTCGCAACACCGTTGATGAATCCCTACGGGCACTGATTTTTGACAGTTATTATGACAGCTATCGGGGTGTAATAGTTTACTTCCGAGTCATGGATGGAAACCTGAAAAAAGGCGATCGCGTTTATTTGATGGCTTCCGGTAAGGAATATGAAATTGATGAGTTAGGAGTACTTTCCCCTAATCAAAAGCCAGTAAATGAACTTCATGCTGGAGAAGTAGGTTATCTTTCTGCTGCAATTAAGGCTGTAGAAGATGCAAGAGTTGGCGATACGATAACTTTATCTAAATCCAAAGCACCATCTCCCTTACCCGGTTATACAGAAGCTAATCCGATGGTATTTTGTGGGATGTTTCCCATCGATTCCGATCAGTTTAAAGACTTAAGGGAAGCTTTGGATAAACTAAAACTCAATGATGCAGCATTACAGTTTGAGCCAGAAACTTCTAGTGCGATGGGTTTTGGTTTCCGTTGCGGATTTTTGGGTCTGTTACACATGGAAATTGTACAGGAACGTTTGGAGAGAGAATACAATCTCGATTTAATTATTACTGCCCCTTCAGTTGTTTATAAGGTAACAACAAATAAGGGAGAAGAGATTTTTGTTGATAACCCCTCACATCTACCTGCACCTAACGATCGAGAGAAAATTGAAGAACCCTACGTTCAAGTGGAAATGATTACCCCAGAAACTTATGTGGGGACATTGATGGAATTAGGTCAGGGTCGTCGCGGTATATTTAAAGATATGAAATATCTCACCCAGGGACGCACCACACTAACTTATGAAATACCTCTAGCAGAAGTTGTCACTGACTTTTTCGATCAAATGAAATCGCGATCGCGCGGTTATGCCAGCATGGAATATCAGATAATTGGCTATCGGGAAAATCCTTTAGTAAAATTAGACCTGATGATTAATGGCGATCCTGTTGATTCTTTAGCAATGATTGTACATCGAGATAAAGCCTACAATGTAGGGCGTTCCATGGCAGAAAAGCTCAAAGAATTAATTCCTCGTCATCAATTTAAAGTACCAATTCAGGCAGCTATTGGTAGTAAAATTATTGCCAGCGAACATATTCCTGCATTACGTAAAGATGTACTCGCCAAGTGTTACGGTGGTGATATCAGTCGTAAGAAAAAACTTTTGCAAAAGCAAGCAAAAGGTAAAAAGCGCATGAAATCTGTAGGTACTGTAGATGTACCACAAGAAGCTTTCATGGCTGTGTTACGCATTGAACAAGATTCTTAATTATTTGTATTCTGAATATGGAATTACTCTCCTCTATGGCAAAAAATATAAGTGAATAGCTATTGACTGTTAGCTGTTAGCTTTTAGCTTCTAACAGCTAATATCGTTTTTATATGGGGTGGTGCATATTATTTTTCCCAACCTTCGTTAAACTTGTTAGATTTAGCTCTAACTGAAGCTAAGGTATCGAGATGAAGAGGATTTAGGCACTTTTTGTGTCATATCTTAGCCCTCACCCGCACGACCCAACATTATCAAACCCGAAAGTTGGGTAACACCGTCGTTGTTTTACCCAACCTACAATATTCTTAAGCGCAACCGTATTGAGCTGAGCTATAAATTGATAATAAATTCATCATTCGAGATATTATTAGATATTCTCGGCTTATCAAAATCCTCTACTTTAATAGGTTCTGGAACAAAATTTTGTCCTTCTGGAGGAGTAAACCAAAATTTCAAATTAGAACCTTCGACAACTATTTCACCTTCTACAGTTTGAATATATAGTTTTCCTTGGTAAATATTTAAAATATTTTGATTTTTGTCACTACAAGTTTCTGAATCTGTTTTTACTTTATCCTTTTGATTTTTTTCTGTTTCAAATTGAGTCCAGAAAAGAGCATCAGACTCTACTGCTGAATCATTTTGGAAGGTATCTTCTAGGGATTCTTTTATGGGATTATTGTTTTCTTGAATAACTTGCTTAGATGTTGTGTCAGATAAACTTATCCACACCAAACAGTCTGAAATATGCAACATCAATTCACCTGTTGCAGTTTTGACGAACACGTTTTCTTGACTCAGTTCTATTACTTGAATAGTTTCCCAACCTTGTTTAGTTTCTATCTTTAAATCTGATATTTTATCATTATCTAAATTCTGATTTTTTCTAATTCGCCAAGTTTTCCAAAGTATTCTTGCCTCCGTATAATTCATTCCATATCCTGGAGGAACAAAACGCTGTTCGTATTTAAATAGTCCCTGTTTTGTTTTACTAATTGGCATGAAACTATTTTCTAAGAGAACTTTATTAATTAATTGCCAATATTCAGTATCTCGACGGACAAAAAATGATTTTAGATTATTAGCAAGGTTAACAGTAGCTAACAAACATCCTTTTTTTGTGGATAATTGAATTGTTGTAGATACAGGTTCCACACGTAAATTATGGTTAAAAGCTAATCTAACTTTACCTTTAATAAATTTTTTAATTAAAGCTTTATCGTCAATTGTACTCATTTTTGCCCCTTAAAAAAATTACGGGCGTAATTTTTTATTTGTTATAAATTTTCTGAAGAAATATATCAACAACTTGATTAATTATCTTTTCTGCTTTTTTTATATGTTTCAGGAAAAATAATTATTATAGAAGTAAAAATCTATAAAATTTTTTACTCAGTATTTATACGAAAATCAAATTATATAGCACTACTGATATATATTAGAACATCTAAATACTTCTTATCTGGAGGGGTTTGGGGGACGCAGCTGTCCATTTCAAGGGTAGATTTTTTGGAATCTCGAAAATAGTTGAGAAAATTCTCAATTGTTTAACGTAGTTTCAAGGTTTCAGGATTTAAACATTCCCGGAAATAGTCAAAAAATGACCAAATACAAAATACCTACCTTTGTAACGCAGCTGTTCCCCCAGTAATGGGTTTGGGGTACTCTACCCAATTGTTTCTTCTTCTTAAAAAACAAACGTCCTAACCCCAAAGCGTAGCGCTATACAATCAAAAATCGATATCGGATACATTTCTTATATCAAATATTTTTACAGTGAACATACTCAATTGGCTACAAGTTCTAATCAAGTAGGGTAAAGTATTAATGTAGATAGTTTTGCTAAAATTTCAAAGCTTATAGCTACTTTCTTTAAATATTAGTGCAGCACGGTAATACAACTAAAATCTGTTCCAAGAGTTAGTTTAAAAAATTTCTTCTAGAATGTCTTTAATTGAAGAGTTAATGTAGTTTATCGTAGAGAAGTAATTAACCAAGCAGCTATTCTTTGTCTAAGAGTTTCTTCTCAGAGATCATATCAAATCTACCATCACGCCAGTTATCAGCAACACTTTTAATAAAGCTGGCTAAAGGTATAGCTATCAATAACCCTAAAAATCCTAATAATTTTGCACCTACTAATAGAGAGACAACGATCCAGACCGGATTTAAACCAGTGAAACTACCTAATATTCTAGGAGCAATCAAATTATAATTAAATTGGTCGATTGTCACCGCTACAGTTAAAACCTCTACACCTAACCAAAAGTCTTTTAATGCTACTAGTAAGCTGACAATACCAATACCAATACCCGTACCAAAAGGGAATAAGGCAAAAAAACCAATCACTAAACCAAACAGTAGACTTAAAGGAACTCGTAAAGCCAAAAAAGCTAGTGTAATACCTGAAGCTAATAAAGTTGCTAAAGTTACTTGACCAATAAAATAGTTACGGAAGTCTTCACGTAAAGATTCTCCTATCTGGGTACCAATTTCAGGGGTAAACCAAAGAAAAATACCGTTCCAAAGACGTTCTCCGTTTAACACCAGATAAAAAGTAAGTACCATACTCAGCAAAATATTGACAATACTGCCGATGGTATCTATAGCAAAACCAAAAATCCTACCACTCAGATTTTGAATTTGATTGGATAATTTATCTAAAACCCTAGTAATCAAATCGCTAAAACTTGCCTGAAATTTCTGTGTAGCAGCCCAATCTTGAAAAGATTGTAGCTGTACAGTTCCAGATTCAATCCAAATCGGCAATATATTTGCTAGCTCATTTAGTTGCTGGATTAATCTAGGTACCAATGCAACGAATACAGCAATTAAAATTACCAAGCTCATTAATAATACTAAACCGATAGCGAACTTACGCTGTACTTTCCGTCGCTCCAAAAATCTGATGGGATAATCTAAGACAAAAGCAAGAAGTACAGCTGCAATAAATATATTTACTAAAGGTTGAAAATAGCGAATAACTAGAAGTAAGACCCAACCATTAAGAACAATTAAGGGGAATGTCAGCCCTAAAGTCAGCCATCGCGGCAATTTGTTGACCGATTGCATTGAATTAAATCAAAGGATAGATATGAACTTACTATTGCAAGTCCTCTATTTAATTTAAATGCCAACAGTAAGGATTGCAATTGGCGAGAAGGCATTTTTGAGAATTACGATATTCTCTGTCTGATTAATTTACTGTTTTATTCTAATTACTCGCTTACTTATTACTGATTCCCTATACTTGAACTTTTTCAATAAAATCCAACATAATTTTCTGATGTATCCTACCTAAAGGACGTACTTCTTGAGCGATCGCAGAATAACATTCTCCTTTACGAATATCTTCTGCTGACAATAAACCCATATCCCATCCTTCACCAAGTACGAGTTTATCTAAATCCACTGTCAAAGGTGCATAAAAGACGTGGCGGACTGCTTTTTCATCAGGATAGTTACCAAACTTAGTAAAATTTGATGTTTCGTAACCAATTTCCTCAATGATTTCTCTTTTGACAGCTATTTCAGGAGTTTCACCTGATTCAATATGTCCCCCAAATAATCCCCAAAAACCAGGGTAAAGAATTGTCGGAATATTGTCTCGCAATTGCATCAGATATTTATCTGCTTGATAAAAGATCGAAACGGCTACATGATGTATTTCTTTGGTCATAAATAATTTTATGATTGGTAATTAGTAATTGCTAATTGGTAATTAACCATTATTCAGGATAAGCTCAAACCCTTATTGTATGGTTACTTGATATGGCAGCTATTTGCCTACCATAGGCTATGGTAGGCAAATAGCTGCCTGCCCATAGACAATCACAGTTACATAAACGCCCTCAACCCAAAGTGACGTTAATTAATATTTAAGATTCTTCCTCTAAGTACACATCCCCAAAATTCTTACCTGCAAGAGGAATATCTTTGTATCTTATTTTACCTTTGATTACTACTTGTTGTCCAACCTTGAAGCCATTTTGATTAGCAGCTACCCAGATTGTGTCGCTTGAATCATTGATCTTATACAAAAGTTTCCCCTCTAATAAAGGAACAACTTTCTCAACCTTGCCTTGGACGTAAACACTCTGGTTCTTTTGCTTCGGATTAAGTTGTTCAATTGGGGTAATATTAGCACCGATTGCTTTTATGCCTGACATAGTGGCATTGTTGCAGCCAATTAAACTTATAAATAAATAAAGTAGTAACCCTTTGGGTAATACTGATAAGAGGTTGTTACAATTAATATTTTTTTTCATAAGATTTTTCATAACATTTAGTATATGAGGAAAATTTCCATTGGTAACTATTACAGTACTGCTTAAGTAAGTAGAGCATACCTGTCTTCATTTACACCTTAAACTTAACTCCTAAGCAAAATTACGAATATTTGGTTTATTTATACCGAATTGTACTATTTGTAAAAGTCACCATTTCAAATTCTCAGCGATAAACCCTTATTCTCCTTTTGAAGGAGTAATTTGACTTATGTTCTGCTATTTTTATCACTACAAGTGAAATATGAATCAAATTAAGTAACAGACTGTAAAGGTGTTTATCGTTTGTTTTTAACAAAGACAAGCAATCTGAGATGATAGTGATTACGGTTTCAATGAATTAACTAATCTTTTTGAACTAATATTACGGCATCTAATCTAAAAGTGATGTCTGTATAGGTATTTGAATGAACACAAAAACTGCAAAAACCCTTGATGGAAAAACCCTAGCAGCCACAATTTACCAAGAGCTAATTGAGGCGATTTTCAAACTGAAAACCAATGCCGGACGTTCTCCTGGTTTAGCTGTACTAATGGTAGGGGATAATCCAGCATCTGCTGCTTATGTTCGCAATAAGGAAAAAGCTTGTAGCAAAGTGGGAATTACTTCTTTTGGTAAGCATTTTCCTGTTGAAACTACTCAAGCAGAATTGACCGAGGTCATTCATTCCCTAAACGAAGATAAACAGGTTGATGGTATTTTAGTGCAATTACCTTTGCCACCCCATCTTGATGCTGTATCACTATTAAATAAAATAGCTCCAGAGAAAGATGTTGATGGACTACACCCAGTTAACTTAGGTAAATTACTCCGAGGGGAAGATGGTTTAAGAAGCTGCACTCCCGCAGGAATTATGCGTCTTCTGGAAGAATATTCTCTTCCCTTGCAGGGTAAAAAAGCAGTGGTTATCGGACGCAGTATTTTAGTCGGCAAACCCCTTGCTTTGATGTTGCTAGAAAAAAACGCCACAGTGACAATAGCTCATTCTCATACCCAAGATTTAAAAGCGATCGCTCAGGATGCTGATATTTTAGTCGCTGCAATTGGTCGTCCACAATTCATTACTAACCAGATGGTGAAAAGAGGCGCAATTGTGATAGATGTGGGGATAAATCGAATTACCAACACTGACGGTAAAAGTCGTTTGGTAGGCGATGTTGATTTTGATTCTGTCCAAAATGTGGCAGAATATATCACTCCGGTTCCTGGTGGGGTTGGTCCAATGACTGTTGCCATGTTATTGCAAAACACATTTTTGAGTTATAGCAAAAGAGTAAACGGCAAGTATTAAATACAAAACAGCTATGAATGAATAATTATCAAAATAATGATTTTAACTATTTATGACTAAATAATTAATAGTCGATAATCTCATTGCTCCCCACCCTTCAAATGTAACTTAAATGATAAAGATTGAGGAATGTCAGTATGGTCACAGCAGATAATCGTCCAATAATTACACAAAAACAAGAATCAAAATTTGATTTAAAGACATATTTAAAAGAACGTCAGCAGCTTTGCGAAAAAGCTTTGGATAAAACAATCGAGGTTATTTATCCTGAGAAAATCTATGAAGCGATGCGCTACTCCTTATTAGCAGGAGGTAAGCGCTTGCGTCCAATCCTTTGCTTAGCAACTTGTGAAATGACTGGTGGAAGCATTGATATTGCGATTCCTACTGCTTGCGCTTTGGAAATGATTCACACCATGTCATTAATTCACGATGACTTACCAGCAATGGATAATGATGATTATCGTCGTGGAAAATTGACTAATCACAAAGTTTACGGTGATAATATTGCTATTTTGGCAGGAGATGCTCTATTAACATACGCTTTTGAATATATTGCTTCTAAAACTGAAAATGTACCCGCCCAGCGTATTTTAAAGGTTATTTCTCATTTGGGAAAAGCAGTAGGTGCTGCTGGCTTAGTTGGCGGTCAGGTAGTAGATTTAGAGTCAGAAGGTAAATCGGATACCTCCTTGGAAACCTTAAATTTCATTCATAATCACAAAACCGCAGCCCTCTTAGAAGCTTGTGTAGTCTGTGGAGGGATTTTATCTGGTTCTGAAGAAGAAGAATTACAGCGATTATCTCGCTATTCTCAAAATATCGGATTAGCTTTCCAGATTGTTGATGATATTCTAGATATTACTGCCACTCAAGAAGAATTAGGCAAAACTGCTGGCAAAGATTTAGCAGCCCAAAAGGTTACTTATCCTAGCTTGTGGGGCATAGAAGAATCTCGTGAAAAAGCTCAAGAATTAATTAGCCAAGCCTGTGCTGAATTAGAACCCTATCAAGAAAAAGCCAATCCTCTGATTGCGATCGCTCACTACATCACCAATCGCAAATATTAAATCATGGGTACATCGTAGCTACTACCTGTAGTAACTACGACAGGCTTCCCCTCAGTAACGGACGGAATTTTGGATTTTGGGTTGCATATAATACGCTCATAAACACAGAACCACTGCTAATATTAATAAACCTAACCAAAATACCATGCAAGACATAGGCGACATTCTCGACAACCGAGTGCTGCTAGTTGCCCTCACCGCTTGTTTGGCGGCTCAAATTCTGAAGCTTTTAATTGAGCTACTCAGACATCGTAAACTTAGCGTCAGTGTATTAGTAACTACTGGCGGTATGCCTAGTGCCCATTCTGCATTAGTAACCGCCTTAGCAGGAGGGATTGGGCAAACTATCGGTTGGGCATCTCCGGAATTTGCCCTCTCTACAGTATTTGCCATCATAGTTATGTACGATGCAGCTGGAGTTCGTCAAGCAGCTGGCAAGCAAGCACGCATCCTTAATCAAATGATAGACGAGTTATTTCATGAGCATCCAGAATTAGCAGGCGATCGCCTGAAAGAATTGTTAGGTCATACACCGTTTCAAGTAATAGCCGGTTCGGCTTTAGGTGTAACTATTTCTTGGCTTGCAAGAGCAGCTTATATGACTCCTTAGCCTAAGTCATAAAGTTATAAGTTCGACATTTAAAAGTTAGAAGTTAGCAATTAAAAGTTAAAAGTTAAAAATTAATCTTGTAGTGGGGCACGGCAGTAAAGTACGTGCCCATTATTTCTATGGTAACTTTACAACCGAACGAAGTAACATAACTTTACGACTATCAACAATGATGGTGAAGAAGCCCTTTTCACTAAGATTTTGCAAAGTTTTATATGCTGCTTTCTGGTCAGTCGTATAAGTTGCTAACAAATAAGGACGCTGACCGTAGGAAACAAATCCAACGTCTCCCTTAACAACGTTACGGACACGAGATGCCATTTGGGGACGATTATAGTAGTCAACCAAGACAGCATAACCTTTTCCTAAGCTCCTAGGTTTATAGCTGACACTTCGAGTTTTAGGAGTCTTGTTATCTGCTGGTCTAGTAGTAATTATCGCATTTAAACCAGCAGAATCACGTATATATCTTGCCCAACGATTGGCATCATCAATTTTGTTAAATCCACCTAAGCGAGTTACGACTTTACCATTGAGATATTTACAAGTACTTATTTTGAGCTGAGATGGCAGAACTCGTTTTAACTGAGCGCGGTTATCCTGAGTCGGGCTATTGATTAACAATAGATACTCACCTGGTTTTGGTGCATCACATACATTTACTTTTTGGGCAGTTACAGAACTCATTCCACCCATAAATCCAACGGCTAAAGCAAGCACGCCAGATATTGTTTGCCACCTATAGTAATTATTTAGACCCATGTTTATTTTCCTCCTAAAACACCACTGAAATAGTTTTATTAAATAGCTTTTGGCTTTTGAGATAAAGACTTTTAACTTTCGGCTCTTCTAGTCTAAAACTCTACTGATGCACTAGTATCTACAATTATCTGGGAAGCGGGTTTTTCATACTTTTGCTTATTAATGACGAAAGCTACCAAGGTTTGGGCTAATAGCTAACAGCTTGTTAAATAAATTTGTCTCCGATAGAAAATAATTTTTGACAAGTTTTACCCACGCCATTACTATAAATCAAATAGAAATATTTTTACATTACTCTTAAATATCTCCGGTTAATTTTTAATGAGTAAACCTACTAAACTAGCAATAAATAACAACTGGAATTAACAAAAACATAGATAGTAGAACGCATATGAAGAAGAGAAATAGAAAACTTTCATGAAAGAAATGAGTAAACTAAGATCGAGCAATGGGAAGCATAATTAAGCCTTGAAGCTGGAGCCCTATTAACTCTATTAACTATAAAGCCAATCATCTTAAGGCTCGAAGCAAGCTACAAAAAGCAAGTTCACCCAGATTAGACCTAATTTTAAATTATCCTATTGCCAATTTTTCATCTTAACTAATCAAATTTTCTCATGAAGTGTAATTTTATTATCTTCATAAAATTAGCATTACCTGCCGCCTAATGGCGGCAGTGGTGATTAAGATACGATAGACAAAGATGCTAAAGCATCAGGGATTTCCTCAGAGGGAGCCTCAAATTCACCTGTCATTACGTATTCTAATCGTAGTTTTAGCCAGGTAATAAATTGAGAATTAGTAGATATAATTGCCACTGCTGGCTGAGGACATTTATCTCTAATTTCTGCCATCTGAGGTGCTTCTAAAAAAGCTGGCTGTTTTATCAACCAAAAATCAATTGCTTTTTCTTGCTCGTGGTAGTAACGAGTTCTTTCCTTGAAAACTTCTTCTAGAGGTTCTTCTTCTATCAGAAATTTTTCAGAAGCCAAAACATAGTAGTATGTTTGCATTGTCACCTTTTGCTTATCTACAAGTACCAGGACATTAGCTTAATTATTGTGTCCCAATTAACTAAATTTAAAACACCGAGATTAAAAACCGAAAGGACAAGCGCTAATTTTACCTTCACCAACACCATCAACAACATCTGGTTGCTCCTTTCCTTTAAAGAATGGACGGAAAAATTGACGGAAAATTTGCCAGATAGATTTTTCCTGCTTGTTATCCTTTTTATCCTGTGTAGATTTTCCGTTAGCTGCCAAATTTACTAAAAACTGGGTGTTGTCGAAATAGTGTTCTACTCGGATAATTTTTAAATCCTCAGTAACACGCGCAAGGCTCATACCAATTATCTCCACTACTTCCCCTGTAGGAGAATAGTCTTTATATTTGCCAGTAAAAGTTCCCCAATGCCGCCATTTAAATGTAACGTTTGGTGGAGTTGAGTAAACTTCCAAAACTTCCCACAAAAAACCTTTCGGAAAAGCAGTACGGAAAAGTTTACCAGAGGATTCAAAGCTTTCTTCAGAAGCTTTATAATCTTGACTGTCGCCCATAAATAAATTGTAAGTTCCTTGAGCGGAAACATCTTCAGCAGTAAAGTCTTTTCCACCATTACTGCTCATGCGAAACTTATCGCTAACAACTGACAACCATTCTTGGGGATTGTTTTTAAAAGATACTTCCATCTCAAAGGTTCTAACTAGATTTTGCACCAAATCTTCTAGGGAACCTTCAGGATGATTGTATATACTCTCAGCAGCCAAACCAGCCTTGGACTCAGAGTAATCTGGTGGGACACCATAACGCCAAGATGCGTCAACACTTTGAGCAATAACTTCATCTCTATCTTTTACCCAAAGCGGCAAATCTTCAGTTTTTGCTGTACTCATAGAATTCTTCTAAATAGCAGTTTGCTGGATTTCGCAGTTTCAACCCCTCTGTTAATTTAGTAGTCGTTCAGCGATCGCTACTTGAATAATAAGTCACTTCTAAATCAAAAAACGCTATTTTCATATCATTCTATTTTTCAACTTACAAAGTGTTTCACTTATAGTTAAACTGATATTAATTATTAATTTTTGCGTTTACACTTATAGGGCAAACGCAAAATTTGTAAAAGTTAATCGTCTACGCTCAAGTATGTTAAAGTTCTCTAAACATAGCTTGCTTCATCTCCCGGACAGCTCTTTCCATCCCAACTAAAGCTGCCCGACTCACAATACTATGTCCAATGTTAAGTTCCTCCATTCCCGGAAGACAAGCCACAGGATAAACATTCCAGTAAGTAAGTCCATGTCCAGCATTGACTCGCAGACCCGATTCAATTGCTTGTTCGCATCCAGAAGCTAACAGATTTAATTCTTTCTTACGGGTTGCTTCATTAGCAGCATCAGCATAAGAACCAGTATGTAGTTCGATAAATTTTGCCTGAATTTTAACAGATGCTTGTATTTGCCCTGGTTCGGCATCAATAAACAAACTGACTGGAATTTGGGCACTCTGCAACTTATCTACTACACTTCCAATTCTAGCAATTTGACCAACTATATCTAAACCACCTTCTGTGGTCACTTCTTGGCGTTTTTCTGGTACTAAAGTTACATAATCAGGTTTTATATCCAGCGCGATCGCGAGCATTTCATCAGTAGGTGCCATCTCTAAGTTGAGATGAGTTCTGAGTGTTTGCCGTAATAGTCGCACATCTCTTTCTTGAATATGTCGTCTATCTTCCCGCAAATGTGCGGTGATACCATCAGCACCTGCCAACTCAGCCAGTACAGCAGCAGCGACTGGATCTGGCTCTACAGTTCGTCGTGCTTGTCGAATTGTAGCAATATGGTCAATATTGACACCAAGTGAAAGCAACCCTAGTCTCCTGTAAAAAGTACCGAATGTAACGATTTTACAGGAAATGGGAGGTTGATTCAATAATCATGCTTCTCGCACTCAAATTAGAAAGATAATTATCAACTAAAAAGCTAAAAGCTAACAGCAAGCAGCCAAAAACTGACTACAAAATTGTCTCTTCTTTCCCTTGTAATTCTTCTGTTCTAAGTTTATTCAGTTTTTTTCGTTGTCCGAAGAAGCCAAATACAATTAAATAAAATAAAGCACATTCTCCTAAGAACCAAAGTAATGTCCACTGGGGTTCTCCTGGTTCTTTAACTAACCAGATTGCTTGTATAGGTAATACTGAGTCTTTAGTAGTAATAAATACGTTAAACAAGTTATTTGCTGCATGTACACCCAAAGCTAATTCTAAGCGATTATCCTTGATGGTTATTAGAGAGCAAAACACACCAAAAGAGAAATAATGTAGAGCTAACCATATGAATCCCCTTTGGACTTCTGGGTTGGACAGGTGGGGCAGCATGAACAATAAGCTGCTGATAACTATCAGTAAAAATGGTTGCTTAGCAATTCTACTGAGTCCTTGGATAATATAGCCACGAAAAAATAACTCTTCAGTCGAAGTTTGAATCGGAGTAAGTAATAAAGCACAAGCAAGTAGAGGGAACCACTCTGCGGGTTTGAAAGTAAATTCTATGTTTTCTGGTTCAAGTAAGATACCTAAAGTGGCAGCAATAATACCGAGAAAAAACCATATACCGAAACCTGTAAAGAAGCGTTTAAAATCAATTTTAGCTTCAGCATTTACTAAGCTTAAAAATTTTCTTTGGTGTAGCAACTTGACGGCTAAAAATATTCCT
>JBCCDM010000058.1:0-20133 GCA_039030795.1 Cyanobacteria bacterium P01_A01_bin.84 | reverse complement strand
TATCGGCAATATCACTATCAATTGGAATTGCGCTACCACCAAAATGCATTTGTGCAATTCGTTGAATTAATCTTTCTCCTGTAAAGTTTTCTCCGGTAGTATTATCTATTTGAGATTCAGCAAGTTTTTTTAAATCCTTCATAGATTTTGATGAGATTTTCTCTTTATTTTTATTACCTGCAAAATTGTAAGCTTTCTCTACTTTAAAGATGGCTTCCCGCAAAGCTTCAATATTAGTGTCAGCAGATTGTAAATCGCGACAGATGTCTTGATTGAATTTTGCAGATGATATTAATTTAGAAGGTTTTGGTAAGTAAGATTTTTTGGTCAAGCTTGACAGTGGTTTTTTAAAACTAAATCCACTACTTGTTAAACCAGTGGGTGTAGAAGTCGAAGTTCCGAAACCCGCATTTGATAATCCCAAGAATACGAAATCCTTTTCTCTTACTAGCATAAATGGGAATGGACCAATGATATATGGCGTGCAGCCTAGATAAACAGGAGCTTTTACACAAAATCTAAAGAATAGAGCCAAATTTGCCATACCATCAACTTCCGAAACATTCCACAATGCAACTTTGAATGCTGGACCAAATGGATGAATACCTGTAGGTTCCATACCTCCTGCACCTAAAGCACCTTCCCCACCTTCAACTATTTGATACTTACCGCTAATCCAAGCCTTACCTTTAATTGGTGGTAAACCTGAGAGTTCCATATGAGCGCAGTTTTTATTGCATTTAGCGGTTTTGAATAGATTTTCCTTGTAACTTCCCGAAATAGTATTGTGACGCTTTTCCTCGTCGGTACCAAACATTATATCTGCTTGGGCTACAGGTATCATTCCTGCCATCATATCTATCGGATTGGGGAATTGGTCAAAGGGTATTTGATTTAAACTGGGAATATTGGAAATATTGATTCCTTCCCAATTTTTAAATGCAGCGATGGGAGCTTCTCCTAAACCGGGAATTGAATCAATACCGTATTTATCAATTCCTAAAGATTGGAAATCTAAATTTTTCAGGTCGGGAAATTCACTTAATAACTGATTAACTGTTGTTTGTGGATTGATTGGAACTTTATCTTTAACTAAATCCCAAATAGGTTTAACATCTTTAAGCGATAGATTTTTTAGAGAAGGAATTGCTTCAATAAGGCTACCAATATCTTGTAATTCCATTACTCCAAAATCATTTAAGTTGAGTTGTTCTAAATCTAATCCTGTAATTTCAGCTATTTCATCTAAGCTAAAGTTTTGTAGTTGAAAACTATCTCCAAAATCACCTAATTTTAAAAATTCATCTGGTTTCTGTCCAGCTCTCCAGATGCGTGAGGGGTCATACCCCAGTTCCTTTACGATACCGCGAGGAATTACAAGCTCACCGTCTTCGATAACACCTGACATATTCTCAAAGTTGATTTTCGCCCAATCCGGCACTTTCGCACCATCAAAATCATTGGTTGGTACCGAATTTACAACTCTTGGCTGCTTTTCTTCGTCGGAAGCAAGCGTATAATTATTGGACAATAATATATTTCCAAATACATTTACTAATAAAACAACAGTAAAAAGAGAAAATAGCCAGATTCTTTTGTATTTTCGTAGAGGTTTCATTTCTTAATTCTTTAAATTATATTGATGAACTTTTGACAGGTGAATTATTGCTGTAATTGGGATTAGATGTAATTCCTAATTGCTGCAATTTGCTTACCAATTGCAGAGAAATACCACTATTTTGTGCAGCTTGAGTTACTGGTTCACCAGAACGAATTTTATTTAAAAAGTTTGCAACACGATTCCACAACTCAGAATTTTTGGTAATTAAACGTTGATTGTAAGCAACTATCAGCCCTCGTCGTATTTGGTTGAAATCTGCCTGAGAATCAACGACGGAACGCATTGTTGATGTTGCAATTTTGGAATCTGGGATAATTTCAATAGTGCGGACAGTATTTTGTTTAGATTTAGGTTTGGTTACTACCTTAAATAAGTACACCTTACGTCCTTGGGAAGCTTCAGTGACAACCGTTAAGAGCGAACTATTAGTTTTAGGTAAACCAGGAATATCAATGGGTTTAATTGAGCGTAAATGTAAGACATTTGCTCCTTCTTCTTCGCATTCTCTTCCCAATCCCGACAAGCAACCATCAGCATCCAAGGAAGCTATACCTGGGTTATCAAACCAGACTTTTTTAATTGTTTCTTTGGTCGGAACAAAAGACAAATTAACTCCATATCCCGGAACTAATTGAATTGTAGTTAAATTTTTGCTGCGATTACCCGTTGCTGTTGATGCTGATACTTGTTTTACTATTGCTGCTTCTTGAGCGTATGCTGTCAAATGTAAGCTAAAAATTGTACTGCTAGCTATGGAAATGAAAGTAAAATTAGCTAGTTTTTTAAGATAATTATTCACAATTGAAACCTCTATAGTTGAGTAAAAAATAGATGCTGCCAAAGAGATTTTTTCATCCGAAAATTTAAATTACAACGAATATTTGACAGCACCGAAAAAATAGTTACAACTCAAATGATTGATTAACTACGACTTGAACATTTTTTCCAGGACGGATGTACCAAACTTCTTCTACATCAAGCATTTCTCTAATTGCTGCTTGGTTACGGCTTAATATTTGTCGTGTTAATGGTGTAAAACCACCTTCTAATACCGCACCTAAAATATTTCGCTCTCCGCGTTTAACAGAAGTGCTGCTAGTAGAAATTCCGGTTCCAGTTGAAATGATTGATGAATTTTCTTCAGGTTCGTTTAAAACTCTACCTATTTGAGCAAGAGAACCAAGTAAGAATGTTCTAGCATCTCTAGAAGCTATTTTTCCTTTTTTACTTTTGTATCGAGATGCTATTAAAGGTTTACCTTCTTCCCCGGAGATTGAAACAGCACCTTTCGGGAGAACATATTCTCGATTATCTATCACTAAGCGAGTTCCCGAGACAGTAGCATAACCTGATTTATTAACATCTTGTACGGTACCGACAATTTCACTACCAGCAGGAATCACTTGCTCACCCTGACGGTTTTGGATAGGTTTAGTTAAACGGACTACAAAACTAGATTTTCTTTGATTGCTTTCATCCGATTTAGTTTGATTTATATTTGCTCCAGCCCAAACCATTGGAGTGATAGTTTCAGCCCATGTATTCATTCCGACTCTTAATAACTTTGTGGGAATCCCCGTGATAATGCTTCTTTCTAAGTCGGGGTTTGGGGATAAGTCAGATGTGGGGTAATTTTGAGTAACTGTTTCTTGATTTGTTGTAAGTAAATTGCTATTGATTTTCAAGCGTTGCTGCAATCTTCTAACTTTATCAGTTCTAGTTTGATTTACGTTATTTGCGGAGAAATCCAAAGTTAATGGTGAAATAGCAACTTGGTTTTCAGTGTTGGGAAATTTAACAAGAGTTGCTTTGGGGACAACTGCATTATCTTGTGGAGTTGATGTTAATTCATTCTGTGCTTGTTCTATAGCAACAGTATCTACAGATGATGGTTTTTGTTCGATGCTACCGTAGCTTCCCAAGCTATTTATAGCCATCCATTGTTCTGTTGGATTTACTTTTTCTGTGTTTGGCTTCGGTGTTGATGGTTGCGGATTTGGTGATTTTAGTGCAGTTCGGTTTCCTTTTACAGGAGTTGGAGTAGAGACTATTGGTGGATTAACATTTTTATTACGAGTAGGGTTTTTTTGGCTAGTTGAGCCTCTGCCTCTTGTTGCTACTCTGATTGGAGGTGAATCACGGATTTCTTGTTTTGTTTGAGGGTAAGGAGATTGATTTATCCGAGGTGGTTTTGGTTGTGTAGCCACATTATTATTAAGTGTAGGTTGAGACTTATCAATGACTTCTTTAAGTTTCTGCTGTTGTGGTTTCTCCAATTCCTCTTGAGCATTTTGGATTTTTTGAGCTTGATTTCCAAGTGCAATTAAAGCTTTGAGTCTTGCATTACTTTCTTCCAGCTTTGCTATTTTTTCTTCTTCTTTTTGGTTTTCATTATCTACTATGGTCGGTGCTTGTGGAATACCAGGTTTTGGAAGATTGCCCATAGCATTTAAAATCAACGCAGCGATAAGAAAAATTGCTCCAAAGCCAGTACCTACAATACCAAATTTAGCAAATGGATTACCAGCTAAAGTTGGTTTTGTTTTGCCTTTGTGTGGGTCATCATTTGAATCAAATTGATAATTTGCATCCGTTTCATCGGTTTCTATAGCTTCACTTTCTTCTGATTCTTCTAATGCAGTTTCATTAGAACTAGAGCTAATAAGTTTTGTATCGTTGGAGTATTTTAACAACTTCTCGAATTTTTCAATATCCCATTCAAAGCTTGGATTTGAATTATCCGTATTTTGCTCTTCAATTTCCAAATTTTCAATTGACTCTGGATGTTTTACCCTACCATTTAGTTTTTCATTCATCATAAGTTCTCCTGATTCAATTTACGAATATAAAAAATTTCTAAACCTGCACTCCGAGCTTTATAGACATCAGCAGCCACTCCTGACATTGGTTTGGGTCTTTCAGGAACTTCAACTGCTCGAACAAAAATCTCTTGGTTGAATTCAATTGGTTTAGCTTGTGTATTATTCTGACCAGATATTTGTAATTCTGCGACTAATCCAACTTTCCAACATTTTGGCTGACACTTTTCATCAGTAATGTCAACTGGAGGCATAATAAAGCGAGGGACTAAAACTCTTTTAACTTTTCCATCAAATGCTGATTGAGGTGTTAGTTTGGCAAGCTCTTCTTTATATTCTTGTCTATAATCTAATGATAAAGCATGTAAAGCTTGAGATGCGGTTGTTGTTATCTTCTCTCCGCTATTTCCTACAGTAACACCAGGGTCTTTTTTGGGATTTTCAACTTCTTCTATCGTAGTTGGGATTAAAGTACTACTTGCATTCATGAAAGAAGACATCTTATCAGAAACAAAGTGCTTTAATACTTCATTACTACGATAGTAAGGTTGTTTTTCAAATACCGGAACCGATTGACCATCTCTTAATTGAACTAAAGTAGGAGTTTGTTTGTTACTTAAGTTGGAATATGCACCGTATAGCAATATTAAGATAATGAATGTAATTAGATGTAAACCAAACGTACATACGGTAAATAAACCTAAAGTATCTGATTTGGAAAATTTTGATTCTTGCCGATTGAGAAATTTTAACCGCTCTTGATTTGTTGTATTAGTCATTATTTGTTACTCATTAACTTGAATTATCGCTATCAAAATCGATGAACTAATAATTTAAAAAATCCTTGCTTTGAAACACCAGATAAACTATTAAAAACAGTAAAACCTCCTCCAAAAGCAATAATTACAGATAATATCGGGGCTAATAAACCCGTTCCAAAAGCAAAAATCAATGGGTCGTAAACATCAGGATTTAGCATAATAACTGCTAATAAGCCAGCAATAACGTTGAAGCATAGTTTTACAATTCCTACACTGAAGAAACCTATTAACCATGCAAAAATTGCTTTAGAACCAACCGGGAGTAATGAACCTCCTACTGCTAATGGTCCTAATAAACCAATTAGCAATAGAGAAATTTCAACTATCCATTGAAAAGTAATACCCAGAGCAATAAACCAATTAATTATTGCTAGTTGCAGAGGATTATGGCTAAGAAATTCTATATTATTTAAAGAGAAACTAACCCCCGCTTGGTTTTGAATATTTATGGCTTGTGTTTTAGCATTAGTTTGACACTTTGACTGTTGTTGCGGGTCGGCAAAAGCATTACACTGAGCCATTAAGCCTTGAACAGCGCTTTCTGCACCAATTTTTTGCATCACTTGATTGTATGCTTTTTCTAATATCATTTCCGGCTGATTATTAGAATTAGAAATTGAAACCAATGTTTGATTTGTTTGGTTAATAATTCCTCTTAATACTCTTGTATGTGTAGCTAATATTGTTCCGTTATTATTCGTGTTTCCCGTTGTATGCTGAGGAGATAAGAGTAATATAACCAAAATGGGCCAAATCATATCAGTAAAAGCTTTGGAACTATCACCATCTAGCATTTCTTTTGTCCATTGGACGATGAATATAAGTAATGTCCCAATAGCAAAAAATAACCCTAATGTAGCGATAGTATTATATATTCCTCCACCAATGATATTATTCCAAAGCCCATCTATTTCCGTCGCGATGCTATTTGAAGTATTGAAACCACTGTCTTTAATACCCTTAGTCAAATCATTAACAGTTTGGTTCTGAGCCAGTATTAAACTGTTGTAAAACATAGAATTCATTTTTTTTGTTGCTCATTCTTATTTTTACTAGACTTATTTTCATCAGAGAAACTTAATGTGGCTTTAGCAGCAGTACGATAATTTGCAAAGCCTTGGCTAACAATTTCAGTTGCTCTGGCTTGATTTTGACCGTCAATTGCGCGGGAAATGTTTGTAAGGTTTAGATTTGCTAAATCTTGAGATTTTTGTAGCTGTAAACCATCATTTCTTACAGAAGCTAGAATGTTAGCAATTTGAATATTTTGTTCTGCAATATCCTTCATTACATCTTGCGTAACTTTTCTACCTTTAGTTTGTTTGTCAAAAATACTATAAACTTTCGCTGCTCTTCCTGAAGTTTTTCCTAATTCTTGTTTTATTAGCTGTTGACCGACTTCTCCTAGTGTGCTGTCTGTCACAAGACGAGTAATCTCACGTTCTAATTGATTTGTAATTCTTTCAAGATAATTTATTAGTGCTTTAGGATTATTAACATCATCCAAGATACTTTTGAAGATATCTTGTCTAATTTTTGTGGGGTCAGGCAAACCCAATTCACCTAATTCATTAACAGCAGCTTGTAAATCTTTCTTTAATTTTTGAGAAATAGAATCATTCCAATCTTTAATTGGTTCTTCAATTTGCTCTTTGACTTGTCTTTCAATTTGTTCTTTGGTTTGCTCCAAGTATTCGTCCAATAAATCATGATAAGGTGAAAAACTCTGTGCATTTACAGAAGCTACACTAATTGTAGAAATAGCAATTAAACTAATACCGCTAACTAAAATCTGCTTGGACTTCTTCATTTTTCAACTCCATTTAATTTTCAAAAATTACTTCTTTACGCCAGCTACTAACTGTTTAGAAAATGCAGTCACGGCGATAAATTTATCTTGGTACTTCTGCATTGCGGTGGTACGTTGTGCTTGCTCGTCGGGATTATTAGCAACAACTGCTAATAAGTTAAATGGTGGATAGTATCTACAAAAGGTAAACGTACCGTTGTCGTCTAAAAGCCATTGGGAATAAAAACCCGATTTTTTAGGAAAGAAGTTTTGGGTTCCGTTTTGAGAAATAATTTCTTTGGGATATTTAAGAATTTCCTCAAAGCTATCAATTGCTGTAGGTTGAATACGTCCAATGAGACGGGTTGTCAGGTTTTGAAAAATCTTAGCGCTACTGGGAGATTGAGCAATACTATTTGGGTCTTGGGCTGATAAAATAACTCTGATACCGGCTTTAGCTCCGTTAGCGCACAATCTTCCAACGAGTGCTGCTATGGAATCATATTCAAACAGAATCGGGCTTTCATCTATGAAAAATACGCTTGCTGGAGCAGCTAAAGCTCGACGTAATGCTGCGCTATATGCGCTCAAGCTTAAGATAGCTGCATCTTCATCGTTGGATAAATTGCGTAATGCGAATACCAATAATTTTGCATCGCTGTTGAAGGTAGAAGGTTTAGATATTGCTTTTCCAACACGACTAGAAAGCCAAAAGCGCAAACGTAATTTTACTTGTTCTAATCCTGCTTTGGTATTGTCAGAAATACCTTCTAATCTCAGTCTTTCGTAAGAACAATAGCTGATAAAATCTTCAAGAGTAGGCATCAACTGCCATTCGGGAGAACCAAAACCATTGGTAAATGCTGCTGCATAACGGTCTTTTATCTGCTCGTCTTTGAAAAACGTATCTATTGCTAATGATAAGATTGACTTTACAGTATCGGTAATTATTTTTGCTTGTGTTCCTGATTCTCCCCGTTGAGAGCCGAGAACCATTGCTAGTAGTGCCGTTAGCAAAAAGTCTTTGTAGTCTTCAAAGCGTTCCTTTTGAATTGATGCTTCAAAGCCTGCAAGGTTGGGTAGCTCGAATAAGTTGGAACTTTCTTTGCCGATGTCAAAGTAAGCACCATCTTTACCCAAAAACTTAGCGTAATCAGTAAATGTACTAGTACCATCGGGCTTGGGATAATCCATTGCTACAACAGGCATATCGTGAGCTAAGGCTTGAGTAATAATCCCTGCTGCTGCTACCGATTTACCACTACGGGTGGTACCAAATAAACCCAAATTCTTGTGTTGGCTGTAAAGATTGATAAATGTAGGCGTTCCACCTTCTGCTGCTATAAGTTCAAAACCCTCGTTGTCGCCTCTTCTAGTACGTACTAGGGGCATTAACCCCGGTGTTTCCCCAGTTAAATAGGTGAGACGACGATTGTAAGGCTTTCCCATCAGGTTTTCCCAGGTAATAGGGAAAGTCTGCAACCATACTCGCCAAGGATATTCGGTTTCTCTAATTACCCATGCTGGGCGTAGAAAACAAGATTGCAAGTAGCGGCAGGCTTCATCAAGCTGTTCTCTATTTGAACGATGTACCAAGAATACTACAGCCGTGTGGATAGGAACAGCACCTTCGTATAATTCCTCTTGAGCAGCAATTCCTTTTTTGATATTAAGTATTGCTTTTACGTCGGTAGAGTTACCTTCTGCTGCCATTTGTGATGCTGTTTGCGATTGTTTAGTGAGGCGCTGCATATTGGTTTTAACCATTGCCTCATTGGCTCGCATAATCTGTGCGTAAATCTCAGTGTCGTAAACTCGTTCTTTGCTAAGAAGCTCCCAGAGGTAACGCATTTGGCACTGCTTATCTTTCCAACCACCGGGTTTATCTGCAAAGGTAAGTGCGCCAACATATTTTCCTTTTACGTTTACCCAACGTCTATCAGCAACAGGAATTGAAGACTCACTTTCCATTAATAAGGAGGTAGGATGAACTTCTGAGTATACTTCTTCTCGTAATCCATCTTCATCAAGGATTAGTAGTTGGGGGATTTGACGTGGTTGGGTATCGTTGAATCTTTCCCAGACATTAGCCCATAGCTCTTCAGGCGATAAGGGAGTAATATCCAAGCCCATTTTATTGGCTAGAAGTTGTTCCCATGAGTGATATCCATCGGTAAAAGAACCGTAGAGCAAACGTTCAATTTGGAGAAACTGAATTTTATCTAGTTCACCTGTGAAGGACTTCCAAAAACGTTCTAATTTAGCAATTATTTTTTCGATTGCATCGGTTGCATTTTGGCTATCAGGTTCTACGGAATACGTACAATACAATCGTAACCGCTTAGGTTTACGAATACCTTTAGCTGTTAATTGCTCGGTACGAAAACTCTCACCCAACAAAAGGTATTGTAACTCTTTACTAGGTGCATTTTGAACTAGTTCTTCTAACTGTCTCTGACGTGCTGTATCGTCAGTGAACGAACTCAGATGGATAGTTAAGCTTTCCTTTTGTGGTAAATCTTTTAATCCAGATTCAATTGCATCAAATACTGGTTCTATTTCTTCATTACGTAAGGTAGAGTGGATACCTTTGCACTCAAATCCGAAAACAATTTGGTAATTACTTGTACCTTTACGAAGAATGTATGCACCTATAGAAGACCCTTGTAAATTAAAATTTACCATTGATACCAAATGAAAGGCATCTTCTAAGGGTGAAAGTCGAACCTTGTGTACTCCGTTATCAACTGTCTTCTTGCCTTGTTTTTTGCGTTTAGCAGGTGCAGTCATTTAGATTTACGTCTCCTTGGTTTTCGCGAAACACGAATTCTTTGATAAGGTGTTCTGACTCTTGTCCAGTAAGGAGTTGCAATAAACTTTGATAGAATTCGCCAAGAACCATTCGCTGTTAACACCCACCAAGTTGAAATTAACCAAACTGCAATTGAACCAGTCCAAATCCAATTCAATTTGAAAACTTCGTAGCATAGAAAGTAAGAACCTCCAGCTATGATCATCCAAGGCATTAATTGGTCGGCAGGGAATGGTCCAAAGCTCGGTTGCTTTCCTAATGTGGCGTTTACAGTACGGAATTTTGGTTTTGATTCTGTCATAATGATTCGGTAATTAAAACAAAGGTCATTGTAATTTTTGAATATTTATTCTCCTGGAATAATAAGATTTGCTAGCGTATTACCTACCGTTACAGCCATCAAAATAACCATTGGTGTGCGAGCTAACATTTGCCAATCTTCATCTTCCCTGGCTGCTTGAATTACTTTTACTAATCCGATTCCTAAATAAAGTAAAAATAGTCCTCGTAAAACGTTAAATACTAAAGAAATTACCGTGTTTAAACCATTGATAGGGTTCTGGCTCGATGTCTGAGTGAATACTCTTATCATCCATGTTTCAACATTTTGAAAAAAGAAAGCAGAAGCAGGTTGTGATAAAGCATCAAGAAGAAAGAAACTTCCAACTAATGTAAATACAACAGTCGCTAAATTATATTTACGATTCAACTTTGACAGTAACTTAAAAACTACTTCTAATTCCGAGCGCCAAGCTAATGCACTTAAACCTAGAGTCCAAATAACTGATGTTGCAACATTTATTAAGCTAGCGTTTAATACCATGTCTAGTAGCATGGCTGACGTAGTGGCTACCATTAATGGATATATGTTTTTTCGCTTTGATTTGGGTCTAGCTGAATTTACTTTTTGATATTTATTCATGTTGATGATAGCGGTTGAAGAGTTATTTGTTTTCATGATAATTCGCTGTTTTTCAAAATAATTACATTTTACTTATCGCTTCAGCATGAAGAGGTTTTGGATAGCAAACCCCTTTAGATTTAGTGGTTATAAAATAACACCCGCATTACGCAAATGCTTATCAATTCGACCTCTCAAATTTCGTCCTCGACGGTCAAATGTATTGACGTTTCGCCAAGCTACATTAAAGTTTCTTTGACGAGCAAACCGAAGCCAATTCTTATAAATTCCCGAACCAATGTGATAGAGTCTTATACCTCTGGCAGCATCAATTTCATTTCCTCCTGAGCTACGAACTTCAGAGAATATTTGGGCATATTTTTGAATCGGAAGAATGATTTCTTCAGAGGGAGTACTATCCCAGGGAAATACACAACCAGCAGCCTTACCACAACCAGCAGTACCTCTTGGTATCCAAGATTGTCGGGAGCGTCTTGCTTGAGGTGGTATTAAAGAACTCCAAGCATCTCTATTAAACTGAAATACTCCCCATGCGGTAATAAGAGGTTTTCCAGTGGGTCGTTGCTGTGGTGGTCGAGAATCAAATTTAAAGGCTGGAAGTGCGTATCTAGAACCGCTTTCTGTGATAGACAGATGCTTAACAGTAGCAACAAAGATTTCTCCTAGATTTTGCGATCGCGCAACTCGTTCTACATCGGGTAAGGCTGCTTTTCTAGGACTTGGAGTTCTTGCATATGCAGGTAATCCCGGCGCACGAGTAGTTTGAGCCTGTGCAATATTTGAATAACCACTAGAAGCTGATATAACAAAAGCAGCTACAGGAGTCATTAAAGCTAATTTTTTTAAGGACATACAATTTTTCAGATTCAACATTTTACTATCTCAATTAAGTAATTCCGAGAGTATCTATCTTCGATAATTGATTGCTTATGTAAAAATTAAACGTTATGGAAGAAAAAATAGAAAATATCCCATGATTAACTGAATGCTGGTGAGTTGAGAAGAACTCTAAATCTCCGTTGAGCTTCTACTCCTTTATAAGCATTCGGTGCTGCTGGATGGATATAGCTGTAATTTGCGACTTCCTGAAGTAGATAAATCATGTAGCAATCAGCAAAATGTTCTCCAGAAAATGATGTTTTACCTCTATGGGGAGTATTTATTAGAAGACGATATCCTTCTGGGTCTTGCTTTTGCAGAGTTCTCATTGCTGAGTAATGAAAGTCAACAATGTGACCTAATTCATGGAGAAGCGTTACGTTATATGCTCGATTATATCTTTCATTTAAAGAAGCGCTACTCAAGCGAATCCAACGGCTTTTTCCACCGTTACCACCACCCTTTCTAGGAGAACATCCAGATTTAGATACTTGAACATATCCTGGATTTGATAGTAGCTGTAAATGTTGTGTAGGAACTAAGGCTAAAGTTCGTTCTATGATTTCCCACTGTGAATCTGTAGGAGGATCTAATTGATTTGGTGAAGTGCGTGTCATTACTTCAACACCATTGATATATATTGGTATTTCTGCATATGCATTACGAGAACAAGGTCTAATTCTAGTTTGGCTTCTGGCTATTGCTGTTGTACTTAAGATTGTGGTACTTAAGCTTAGACCAGACATTAGTAAGAAATTACGACGTTTCATTGCTTGAAAGTCTCCAATGCGTCTAAAGTAATATTCGCAACTTGAAAAAGCTTATGTTTCTCGTTTTGAATTTGACGAGCTACATAATGCGATTAAGTTATTCCGAGAGCATATATCTTGGAGATTCGATTACTTATGTAAAAATATTATTTGTCATCTCTTAAATTCTTATCAAGTGGTGTCCAATTCCCCGACGGTAAAAAAGAAGCCCAATAATAAGGATGCTTATATTTAGGATGTTTTATAAATTCTAGCTGCACTTCTCGCAACGCTTCATGTCTACCTTTACCAGCTTTGAGTTTTGAATAATACTCCACCATCAAGTCTTTAGTTCCAGCATCGCTCACCTTCCACAGGCTTAAAACTTGACTTTGAGAACCGGCGATCGCCAAAGCACGACGTAACCCATACAAGCCTTCGCCAACTTCCACATCACCTAATCCGGTTTCGCAAGCAGATAATACAACTAATTGAGTTCCTCTCAGATTTAATCCTGCTACCTCAAGGGCGGTAAGTACTCCATCATTGGTGTTTGCTGGAGCTTTTTGGCGATTGTTAAAACCAGCTAAAGCTATTCCAGAACGCAGCAGAGGATTTTCTAGTTGCATTTTTCGCGGTAATTTAGCGAATTTATTCGTCATCAATCCCATATCTGGTTTGGGTAAATCTACTTCAACATCGGAAAGAAAGAAACCGTGAGTGGCTAAATGCAGGATACCGGGAGCTTGAAGTTGTTTGATAGCTGTTTCTGTAGCTTGCTTGTTTAAAATTATTTTGGTATTACTAAAAATAGACTTTATTTTCTGTGCTTCTTCAAGTGTGGCAGCGAGGGGGTTGAATTTCATCGTTGCTAAATCAGTTGAGCGACGATTTTGGGAACCGCGAGTATCTGTTTCATCATTATTTTGTTGTTCGTCATAATCGATATCTGCAAATACAACAGGTGTGGAGTTAGCAGGAGCAGATGAGTCAAACTTTAACAAATCTCTTCCACTGGTAAGATACGAAAATGAGTAGTTTTCTACGAGATACTTACCTTTTTCATCTTGTAGTGCCTCAAAAGGAATCAGTGTTAATTCTCCGTCTGGCGATAACAGTAAATGACGAGCATTTCCCAGGTGGGGACGAAGGGGAGCCATGACTTGCTTATCTAAATTGCGAGCAAGTTCTTGAAGGGATTTTTGTTGATCGATAACTACTTTTTTAATTATGCCGTGATTCTCAGATGAATTTGATGGTGAATTTGATATCTTTGATTTTAAAGCTCTACGTAATTCGGTAACTGACTTGTTAATTGCTGCGGCTTCTCCCAAGTCAACCCACTTCGGTTGTCCTTGATTTCGCAATATCGCCGCAGCATATCGAGGTTTACTCCACTTTTTAGTTGCAACATTGTACGAGCCATATTGTACAATCTCTATTAATGCTGCATCTTTAGGTATCTTTGCTTGAATTGCAGCTAACTCTACTGGTTCAAATTCGGTACGAAATTCTGCACTTTTACTACTGATAGCTGCTTCTAATTCTTCTCTTCTGGCTTCTAATTGCTTATACCTAGCTTTGTATCCCTCAAACGTTTGCTTTCCTATATCTTTGTATATCAGTGCTGATAGCTGCTGCTGTACGTCAAGCCACTCATCAAATAGTTGTTTGGCTTGTGTATTGTTTTTTAGTTGACTGCGTAGTATTTGAGCGCTGTCGGCAACTGCATCAAGCACTCGCCCTTTGCGACGCAGTACAGTAGTTAATGCTAGTTGTCCTAGTGTAGAATTATTGTGGGCTTTTTCAAGGGATATAGAAACGATTTCGTTAGTTGTAGCTACAAAAGTATTAGCATAATTCTGCTTTCGCTTTTCTGAGCCTACAGCAAAGATAAGTTTTAGGTTTTGTTCTTCAACTTCTAACTGACGGCGAAAAAAATTCGTGGCTCTGGTGATATGATCTTTTCCCAGGTACGTCAAACCCAATTCTTTAAGACTTTTAGCAACTTTGGGATGTTCTTTACCCAGCGTTTTCTCTCTAATTGCCAATGAGCGCTTTAACAATGGCTCGGCTTTCCCATAGCTACCTTCTAAAAAGTACATCAAACCCAATCCGTTGAGACTTTCAGCAACATCAGGATGTTCTTTACCCAGCGTTTTCTCTCTAATTGCCAATGAGCGTTTTAACAATGGTTCGGCTTTCTCATAGCTACCTTCTAAAAAGTACATGATACCCAATTCTTTGAGACTTTTGGCAACTTCAAGATGTTCTTTTCCCAGAAACTTTTCATTAATTGCTAGCGAACGCTTTAACAGTTGTTCTGCTTTTTGATAGTTGCCCTCTTGAAGATAAGCTGCTGTACCCAACATTCTGAAGCTTTTAGCAAGGTCAGGATGCTCTTTACCCTGTTTCTTGTCTTCAATTGTTAGTAAACGCTTAAAGAGTTGTTCGGCTTTCTTGTAGCTACCTTGGCTATGATATGAAACCATCAAAGCATAAAGGCTATCAGCAACTATTGGATGTCCTTCACCCATAGCCTTCTCCGTGATTGTCAGTGAACGCTTAAAGAGTTGTTCAGCTTTTTTATGGCTACCTTGTTCTTGGTAGATTGCTCCTAAAGCTAGGAGGCTGGGAGCAAGAGCAGGGTGTTCTTTTCCCCACATCTTCTCGTACATTGCCAGCGAGCGCTTAAACAGTGTTTCGGCTTCCTTATAGTGACCTTGTTCCTTATAGAATTGTGCTAGAACTATAAACGTTCGAGCAACATAAGCATTTTCTTTTCCAATCGCCTCTTCATATATTGTCAGCACACGCTTCAACAACGATTCTATTTTTTTATAATTTCCTTGTTCATAATATAATACGGCTAATTTTTGAAGGCTATTGGCAACGCTGGAATGTTCTTTTCCTAATACCTTTTCCTTAATTGCTAGTGCGCGTTTGTAAAAATGTTCAGCTTCTTTATAGCGATATTGAGATTTGTACAGTCGTGCCAAATCTTCAAGACTATAGGCAACACCGAGATGTTTTTTACCTAATGCTTTTTCCTTAATTAGTAATGCCCGCTGGAGAAAAGGTTCAGCCTTGTGGTAGCTTTCTTGGTTATGGTAAAATATGCCCAAATTTCTGAAGTAATGAGCAACTTCGGAATGTTCTTCACCCAATGCTTTCTTTTTTATTGTTAATGCGCGTTCAAAGAGTTGTTCGGCTTTCTCATACTTCTTTTGCCCATTGTATATTTGTGCCAAACCTTGTAGATAATAAGCAAGATCGGGATGCTCTTTGCCCAATTCCTTCTCTTCAATTATCAATAAACGCTCAAACAATGGTTCGGCTCTTTGATAACTACCTTGGTTATAGTAAAGTGACCCCAAAAAATAGAGGGTTGTAGCAATTTTGGGATGTTCTTTACCCAATACTTTCTCTTTAATAGCTAATGCACGTTGGTACAATGATTCAGCTTTTTTATCTTTCCCCTGTGAATGGTATACTAATGCTAAATTGTCAAGTAAAGAGGCTATTACTATGGGGTATTTTTTGGCTGATAGTTTATCTATTTTTGTCAGCAGTCGCTTAAGGAGCGACTCAAATTTTACATAGTTTCTCTGCTGATAGTACATTAGTCCCAATTCACTGAGAAGAATGGAAACAAAAGGATGCTCTTTACCTAGTAATTTCTCTACTATTAACAGTTTGCGTTCTAGCAAAGGTGTAACTTGAATGTATTTACCTTCTTTAATTAACTGCGAAGATTTTCTATTCAAGTGTTTGATTTCCTCAAGCGCTTCTGCTTCTGACTGTTGGACTGAGGGTGTTGGCTGAGTTTGTCCCACCACTTCTTTGGGAATATTCACCACTAAGCCCAACGTCATCGCAACTGTAACTGACAACGACACTAATTTCGTGTAGTAGGAGTTTTGGTTATTTAATGCTGAGATTTTTAAAGTCATATATTTTATTCTGAAACAAAATTATCAATACGCAGTGGTGCGGAGGTTAACGCAGAGTTATCCCTTCGTTATGATTAACCACACATAACTACTTTGCCGTACCAGTTAAAGTAAATGCAGCCCAATTTTTAGGATAGTTAGGAGTGTGGTGCAGAAGAAGATTCTGTTTGCAGGTTTCACAATTGTAAAAGCTCCACTTTGAGCGTGTAGGAGTTAATTGGTTCAATCACACATATCTTTGAACCTATCAAGCTTATGTAAAATTTTAAATATCCTCATCTACTCCGCTTCACCAATAAGAGTAAAAGCAGCCCATTTTCTAGGAGTATCAGGATATTTCTCCTTTAGTTTAAGCATCGCATGACGCAAGGATTGAGCTTTGTCACCAGTTAACTTCAACTGACGATAAAACTCAGTCATTAATTCTGCGGTGGGTGCATCGGGTACAGACCATAAGGATACAATGACGCTAGGAGTACCAGCAGTAATCAAAGCACGAGATAAACCGATTACTCCGTCGCTGGTGATTTTACCCCTGCCCGTATCGCAAGCACTTAGAACAACTAAATCGGCATTGATATTCAAGTTAATAATTTCTGTCGCTGTGAGTAAACCTTCGTTTGTTTTACTCCCAATTACTTTAGAATTCGGGGTTAAAGCTAAAGCTCCAGGTACTCTTTCATCAAAATCATCCAGTAAACCATGTGTTGCTAGATGTATGATTTTAGCGGTAGGGATTCTTTTTAGAATAGTTTCTTTGGTGGCTTGCTTCCCTGTTAGTGCTTTGGTATTTAAGATTTTGGCTATCTTTCTTGCTTCCTTCTCTGCACCTGGTAATTGATATAGTTGTTTTGGTGGAATTCCTACTCGTGGCATTACGGGATTGCCAACAACTAAAGAATCTTGACTTTTCAAAGATGTAAAATCAAGCCTTCCCAAACGCCGTTTTTGTTTATGTGTTAATCCTAGTACTTGAATTGCTGGTGCTGTGAGAATGGTGTGTTTTTCAATCAAGTAATCTCCATTTTCATCAATCAATGCAGGGAAAGGAACCAGAAATAACGAATCGTGAGGAATGAAAACTATTCGTTCATTTGAGTTTTTGGGGAGATGACGAGCTATGGGTTCAATCAGCAGTTGATGTAGTTTGTGTAAGTTCTGTTTTTGATTAGTTTGTGAACTTGAATTAAGTGCGATTGTAAACATACCGCGTCCTCTAGCTCCAATAGAATTACGACTGTTTGCAACGAAGTTTTTCAAAGGCTTATTTAAAGTTTTAATATCGACTTTCTCAAATGCGATTTCACCAGTGGGTTTAACTACCCAAATGTAAAGCAGTGAATCATCAATCACTGAATACTCAACTAGCGTCGCATTTTGCTGTACAGCGATTAGTTTGAGTTCTTTTTCAGAAGGTGGTTTGATACTGATTTTATTTTTAGAATCTTCAGATACTTTTGAAGCTAACAACTCTACAAGCGCTCTGGCTCTAGCTCGTTCTGAAATTTCTAATGCAATATTGGTTTTATTTTGGGATACCAATACTTTTTGCATCAGACTGTAGGTGGAAGTATTCTTTTCAAACATGAAAACTTTTTGACTGTCAGATAAATCAGCCTGCAAGTATTCCCAAATATTTATTGCATCATATAAAGATTTTTCTGCCCTATGATATTGATTTATGATGTTGTATATTTCAGCAATGTTATTAAATATTAAAACTTGTTGCCCTAAATTGTTGGTTTGCTTGAAAACAGCTAAAGCCTGATAATGTGAATTTAATGCTTCCAAATAATTTTGCTGGTTCAAATAAGTATCACCAATAAAACGGAGAGTTACACCTTTACCAGTTTCATCTTCAATTTTCTGAAAAATATTTAAAGCTTTTATATGAGAATACAATGCTTCTAAATATTTTTTCTGTTTCGACAAAACAAAACCAATATCATTTAAAGTCCAACCCTCTCCTTTGAAATTAGGAATATTTTTAAAAATACTTAAAGCCTTACGATACCAAATTAATGCTTTAAAATATTTCCCATCCTCGGAGTAAACATCGCCTATATCGTGAATAACCCAACCTTGCGCTTCCTTATCATTAAGCTGCTCAAAAATAGTTAGAGCCTGTTTAAGATAATCTACTGCTTTATGATAATCTTTTTTATAACAATAAACATATCTACCAATATTTTTAAGAAGAAAACCTTCGCCTCGGCGATTATTAATATGTTTATAAATAGTTAAAGCTTCCTTATAAAAACTCAAAGCTTTAGAGTCTTCTCCCATAACGCCATAGTTTTTTCCAATATAGTCTAGAGTCTCAGCTATCTCAAACTTTGCATCAATTTGTTTGAAGGTTATTAGAGCTTGCTGATGTGAGTCAAGCGCTTTAGCAAAATCATCTCTCATATAATAAATATCGCCAATTTTGTTGAGAGTAGCGCCTTCGTTTAATTTATCACCGATTTGTCTAAAAATAGCTAAGGCTTCGCGAAACTTATTCAAGGCTTTTCGATAGTGAGTTGTTGTACGTTTCTGCTCTACACCTAATTTGTATAGCCGTAATGCTTTATCTCTAAGTTGTTTTTTAGTTAGTGCTTGTGCCGTAATAGTAGCAGTAGAAGATTTTCGAGAAATACTCTTTTTCTCAACACCTGTAATAACTGTCTCTGATAAAACTAAACCCGTAGGAAATATCAAAGAAAGAAACGCGGTAGTAATAGTAATGGTAAAATACTTGAAACGGTAGTGCATCATAAACTCTCCTTTTAATCAGCTTCACCAATAAGAGTAAAAGCAGCCCATTTTCTAGGAGTATCGGGATATTTTTCCTTAAGTTTAAGCATCGCATGACGCAAGGATTGAGCTTTGTCACCAGTTAACTTCAATTGACTATAAAACTCCGTCATTAATTCTGCTGTGGGTGCATCGGGTACCGACCATAAGGATACAATGACGCTAGGAGTACCAGCAGTAATCAAAGCACGAGACAAACCAATTACTCCGTCGCTAGTAATTTTTCCTCTGCCTGTGTCACAAGCACTAAGGACAACTAAATTGGCATTGATGTCTAAATTAATAATCTCTGTAGCTTTGAGTAAACCTTCGTTTGGTTCATTTTTGGATGTTGCAGTATCCGGTGTTAATGCTAAAGCTCCAGGTACTCTTCCGCCGAAATCGTCTAACAAGCCATGTGTTGCTAGGTGAATGACTTTAGCAGAAGGCATTTTCTTTAATACGGTTGCTTTGGTGGC
This sequence comes from Cyanobacteria bacterium P01_A01_bin.84, assembly GCA_039030795.1. Classification (GTDB taxonomy): domain Bacteria; phylum Cyanobacteriota; class Cyanobacteriia; order Cyanobacteriales; family Nostocaceae; genus JBCCDM01. The sequence goes on along the minus strand of JBCCDM010000058.1, from coordinate 514 downwards.
TTTTTTCCCAATAAGTGGTTCTGTGTTTAATATTTTGGCAATCTTGTTTGCTTCTTTTTCTGCACCTGGTAGCGAATATAATTGCTTTGGTGGAGTTCCTATATACGGCATTATTGGATTACCTACAACTAAAGCAGTTTGACTTTTCAAAGACTTAAAATCCAGCTTACCCAAACGTTGTTTTTGTTGATTTGTTAAACCTAATACTTGAATTGCTGGTGATGTGAGGATGGTGTGTTTTTCAATCAAGTAGGTTCCATTCTCATCTATTAATGCAGGGAAAGGAACTAGGAATAAAGAATCATGAGGTATGAAAATTACTCGTTCGTTTTGATTCTTCGGAAGATGGTGAGCGATAGGTTTAATTAGTAATTTATGTAGCTTATATAAGTTTTGTTTTTGATTAGTTTGCGAACGTGAGTATAGTTTTCGAGTTAGGGGGTTTTGTGCAATCTTAAATATACCTCGCCCTCTGGCTCCAATAGAATTACGGCTGCTCGCAACAAAGTTTTTC
>JBCCDM010000057.1:0-20344 GCA_039030795.1 Cyanobacteria bacterium P01_A01_bin.84 | reverse complement strand
ATTGTTTTATAGTCATTCCTTCAGAATTGTTGCATATCTATTTGAGAGCATAGTTATTTATACTAATCATACAAAATATCTAAAAGAACAATAGCATCTTTTTGTTCTACAACAGATACACTCAAAAAGATGCTTATTTAAGATATAAGTTTTAAACATTATCTTATTACAATTCAAAATTTTCTTGAACGCTGACGTTCTCCAAACTTATTTGGATACTAAATTTTTTTCCTGATTCACCCTTAAAAGGTTTCAGTTGAATATAATTATCCTGAATTCGGGAAGTAACCTCTTGAAGTGTTTTACCTGCTTTTGACAGCAAAACTAATTTAATATTATGGGGTAAAAATCTTTCTCCACCCATGGGATATAGTTGAGCTAACACACTAATTTTCCCTTGATTCCCATTTGCTTGACTATCGCTAGATATTTCAGGAGATATATTTATTAGCAGTGTAACTTTTCGGCTGCCTAAATCTATACCTAAATCTATAATTTTCGCTCTTTTAGCACTTCTTTTGCCAGTATTATCAGTATTTCTGGTATGAAAAGCTAGACTCAATTCTGTATTAGAAAGAGAATCTATTGTTTCCCAACCTTCATCTATAATTCCTTGGAACCACCTACTTAATTTAATAGTATTTGTATGTACAAGGTTCGATAATTTTTCACTTACTTGATGAACTTGATTTACTCCCCGGATTTCCCTATCCACGACAGGTACGCCAAATTCTGATGCTTGTACATGACGATGATAAAATAATAGATGATTGGGTTCAATATCAAATAAAGACAGAGGAATTTGATATTGACCATCACGTACGGGTAATTCTGAATTATTTTTAATTTCAACTAATTGGTTGTAAGGTAAAAAGCCCCTAATTAAAACTTCTTCCTCTTCTTCGAGTACCTCAAGTAGCACATAGAAATGGGCAGACGATTCTGGGTTTTCGATTAAATCTTGCGATATATTGACAATCTCATCAAGCAAATGTTCTGTAGCGATCGCGCAAAATTTATATTCCCCAGCTTGCAAACTACCAGCAATTGCGATCGCGTTGGTGTCTCTAGTAATGATCTTATCTGGTAAGCTCTTCTCATCGGCAAAGTTAAGTCTATCCCCTAACCATACTTCCAAGGCAAGTAGCGCTAATGTATTAAGATAAACTTGCCAAGAATGATTAGCATCAGTCATCTCTAGAGAACTAGTTTGTTTAGCGAATAAAAAATGTTCGGGTTCCAACCAGACAACTTCTGGTAGTGATAATCTTAAATCTTGAGAATAAAGTGAATTAGGCATGATTTTACTTCGGGTGTGGATATAAATAGATGTGAGTAAAAATAACTTATGCAGTTTATAGAATAATCAGGGGATTCAATTAAGATTACTCAGTTTTAGTCCATCATATTTAATATAAATGTGGAGGTGTTTGACATATGCACTACTGGGAGCATCCCTATTCTATATTTAGCATTTAGCGATAAACTTGAGTCTAAAGCCTCGCCCTCAAGGAGCAGCTTAATCAAAATTACTATCAGGATAGAACCCGATGGATTTCAGCCGACCCCGAATAATGGTTAAATAATAATCCTCAGCAGGGTTATGTATCGGAATCTTCAAGCCGAATAAGTAAACCCGCAATCAGTCTTTCAATTATCACAAACACATGGCTAAATTAAATACTCACTTTAAGAATATCAAGATTAATGCCAAGTTTAATACTCTTTTAATTGTTGCATTCCTAGTTGGTATTTTACTAAGCGGTCTCACACTATCAAACGTGATTTATCAAAGAGCGCAGTATCAAATTTCGATTCAGGCAGAACTAATGATGGAAACAATGAATTCATTAAGGATGTATACCCAAGACCATGTTAATCCGTTGTTAAGACCGAAGTTGCAAGAGGTTCCAGAATTTATTCCCGAAGCAATTCCCACTTTCTCGGTCAGAGAAGTTTCTCGATACCTCAGTAAAAACGCTAAATATGAGAACTTATATTACAAAGACGCTACTCTGAATCCCACTAATCCAGAAGACCAAGCAGACGATTTTGAAACCAAATTGGTAGAGGAATTTAAAAAACAACCTGAACGTAGGGAAATTACTGGTTTTCGTACAACTCCAAATGGGACAAAGTTTTATACAGCTCGTCCGTTTATTGTTAAAGAACCGCGATGTCTAGAATGTCATTCCACCCCAGAAAAAGCACCTAAAAGTTTAATTGCTACTTATGGGGAAAATGGTTTTGGTTGGAAGTTGAATGATGTTGTAGCCGCTCAAATGGTCTATGTTCCTTCTGAGGAAGTATTTAACAGCGCTAGAAGCTCTTTTTTGAGAATGGTGAGTGTAGTAATTATTGTCTTTATATCAGTAATATTATTGATTAATTTTTTGCTGAAGAAAGTTGTAATTCTACGAGTGAGAAATATTGCTAATACCGCCAATGCTATCAGTACAGGTGACATGAGTAGTAACTTTCAGGAAGACTCCAAAGATGAAATTGGTTTATTAGCGATCGCTTTTGAGCGGATGAGGTCGAGTTTGTTAATTGCAATGGATTTGCTCAATCAACAACATCGCTAAAAGCTTTAATCTTGGGTAAAAATACGTCTTTCAAATTCTAAACGAGATTCGGGATCGGGAATTTCTGCGGCTAAAGTTTCTACAAATTTGGTCAAATTTTTACTATATAAGCTTAAAGCTTCTTCAATAATCAGGGGTGCGATAGGTCCGATTTCTTCTGTTAATAGTAGGGAGCATTGACGAATAACTTCTTCATCAATTATCGATTCTTCTTCATTTTCTGAATTAACTTGTGAAGAGCTTAAAAAGAAATTAACTTGTTCTTGGAATTCTAGTTGTTGTGTAGCAGATAAACGAGTTAATAATCTTTCCACCAAATCATCAAAATTACCTACTTGTGGCAATATATTTTGCAGTAAAGTTGGAGCGATAGGTCCAATCAAATTGAGTAAAATCTTTTCTAAAGCGTATATTTGTTCTGAAGAGAGGACTAAACGCACCGGTTTAGCAATGTTTGACCAGTTTGGGGGTTCTACCGAAGGATTTTGACAAATTGCAGGTAACCAAGATGCTCCGGGAAAATCTTCTTCAAGTATTTGTAATTGCTCCCGTGCTTGTCTTACAGATAAATATAATGAACGACGAGAAAGGACAAATGCACTCAAAAAGCTCTTAAAAAACTCCTGCGCTACCTTATTGGGTACGGGTTCGCGCATAACTATAATAGTTGGAATATATAGTTTTTCTAAAGTATTTGCTAACCCTAAACCATCACAGGAATTAAATATTGCTAACTTTAAACCATTCGCGATCGCAGTTTTCAAGTCCCCTTGCAATTCTTCGAGGGTCAAACTATTATTTTTACTTTCTTCATTCAAATAAACTCTTCCCGTTTCACCTTCAGTTTGACTGTGACCAGCAAAAAATAAGATTTCCCAACCTTGGGGATTGAGCAATTGTTGCTTTAATTTTTGCGGGGAAGGATTAACCAGAAATTTTGTTTGGGATAACCCCTTTGAAGTTCCACTTAGGGGTCGCTCTAGATTTTCTAAAAAGCTTTGCTCTGCGGCTAAATCAATTCCATTAGTACCACCCAAAACCGCTAAAATTCTGACACTTTCAGTCTCTCGCTGCTTTTGTACCTGACGGATATATTCCGGTTGAGAAAGGGCTAATTCTGCTAAAGGATAATCTTCCAAAAACTGCCAACAATGCCAAGGTAAGCGGCGTAGTAAGTTATCATTAGTCTCAAGAGTGATTTGAATTTCGGATTCTCTATCGAGTTGCGATCGCACTTGGCGTTCTACATAGGAAAACGTCGGTGTATTCAGCCATACATTGATATTTTCTTTTAAAAGCTGACAAACTTCATTAAAACTAACTTGGGAAATATTAGTAATCCCTTCGGTCTCAATTTCGAGTTCGTCATCTAGCTCTACAAATTCTACTATTGCTTGATTCCGCAATTCTTTGGTATCTATTAACCGATTACAAAGTTGAGTATAAGTTGATTGCCAACTTCTGTATAGTTCCACCAAAATTGGAGCAGCAGGTAAACTACCAACAAACTGTTGGGGTCGAGAATAACCACTAACCCATAACTGAACTGTAACTCGAGGAAAGCCGCTGTCTAAGTCACCACTCCCAAGATTGATGAGAACTGCTTTATTCATTCACGAATAATATGTGTAAACGTTATCTATAAATAACTTTTTTCCTCAACCATAAATATCATACACATACATTTATAAAAATTAAATGTGCCAAACTATGGATATATATCCTATGCTTTTAAACCTTTATGTAAAGCCGATAGGAACATCTTGTTAACCAAGGGATGAAAATTATTGGAGAAAAAAATAAAACACCCCACGAGTGCTTTAATTAATTCATTTTGAATTCTATATTTATATTACTTGTCTAACTCTTAGCATTGCAGTAAATCCTTAGACAGACATGATATACTTACGAAGCTTTTGGGCATAAGTACTACCCATAGTCCTATTTTTACCCGCTCTCATTTCTTCTGCTGCTTCTTGAAAAATTTCTCTATCAGCATAGGATTCGATTTGTTCTGTTAAGGTTTTCAAATAATTTGCTTCTGGTGGAATTTTAGTTAAACCTTTTTCTGTGGCTTTTTTTAAAATACTTTTTAGCATTTGCTCTACAGTTTTAGAACGTACTTTTGATAAAAGTTCCCCTGGATTTAAAACTCGTCTTGCTTGATCCCAACTGCTCATCCCCAACTCAGGAGCAATTTCTTGCAAAGACATTTTCTGATAATAATATAGTTGTAATCCTTGAATATATTTTGAAGCAAAAGGTGCATATCTTTTACTTTTTTGTAATCTTTTAATATTAGCTTCTACTTCTTGCTGAATTTTATCAGCCAAATTTGAATAAAGATTGTTGTATAAAAACTGTAAAAACTCTTGCTGTTCTATATCAACTTCATCCAGAGATGAGGTTGGTAAATCCCGTCTGGGTAAATAACTATCGTTTCGCGGATCGTATATATCCAAAGATTCTCTAGAAGCCCAGATATCATATCTTCTTAGCTGGAGAGCAATTCTCTTCAGTTCTTTCATCAATTGTACAGGAGTGTTAACCCAAACCTGTCGCTGCTGCAAATGAAGTAACATTTCCTCTAATTGAAACTTAGTTGGGTCAGGACATTTTTTACTTCCCCTATTATGTTGTTGCTGTCTGTCTCGACGGTAAACAGCATGAAATGCTTCGACAATATACCGTTCCTGGGCTAATAAACGTTCTAATTGTTTTGGTCTAGTTCGATTTAGAAGTGCCCAATCACTTAAGTGTTTAAAACCGAACTCAGATAGAAACTTTTTTAACTCTGGATTTTGTTTTGTCTGCAAATATGCCCAATTATCCAAACTCATTCGAGATTGTAAATCAGCATTAAATGTTTGCAATACTTTTACAGAAAAAAACTTATAAGCTGACTCTTGAATTTTTCCACCTTTATCTACAATCAGTTGGGTCTTACCATCTCGATCTAAAAAAATTAATTTTTGTCCATCATCATTCAGAACAAATGGTAATAAATCGCGATAAGTAAATTGCTTTTCACCACTAAACAAAGAGGCTATTTTTTTACATTCTTTCAGTATCGGCTCAGAAACATAACATCTCAGACAAAGACCAGCAGCAGCACTATTGATTACTTCTACTTGGGACTTTTTAATATTAAAACACGATAATAAAACATTTTGAGCATTATTACTTTCTAAATCCGAAATTTGACTATTTGCAAACTCTTGAGCAACTGGAACTGGAATTTGTTTATACCCTAGCTTTTCTGCGGCAGGATTAATTCGCCAAATTTTCCAATATCTTGATGAAGCACTCATAGCCACTGCACTATCCATTTAAAATATCTCTTTTAAATAGTTCTACTACTTATATGGGTGTTAGTAAATCAGACTTATGCAGGTCTAAACATATTATCTTGATATTATTTTCATAATAAATTTGTATTGTAAAATGTATAGTGGGCTACTATTAGCCATATTTATAGGACTTACGCATTCATTACGACTTTCCAATGATTTAGGATTGCCTCCTTTTATCGCAATGGCTGTAATTACATTGTCCGTGCATAAGTCCTGATTTATAAGAATTCCTCAAACTTAATTTTGATGAAAAGAAAACTTTACTTTTGAGAAACAGGTTTTGTAATTGAATTGGTAACAGTTAACTTACCAAGAGAGGAACCTAAATCTCGTGGTTTATGACCCCGTCGATTAGAAATAACTACTACTACGACCTTTTCATGGGGATAAATTCTCCAGTAGGAGGCAGCCCCATTTTGAGCCCCACTATGAGCTACAATCTTACGACCATCTTCATCTGTTCCTACTCCCCATCCTAAACCGTAGCGAGTTGTTCTCCCTTGAGATTTCTGTGGAGTCCACATAATATTAAGGGACTGCTTACTAATTATTTTCCCATTTAATAGTCTAATACTAAGCCTTGCTAAATCTGGTGCAGATGACTGATAACCACCACCAGCATATTTCCAACTCAAGTCATCTCGTTGAGAAACTAGATTTTTACCATTCTTAAGTGTATATATTTGGGCGCGATTGGTTTGGTTAATTTTTGCTAACTCAGGTGATAGGTCTTTGAGTCCCCAACCACGAAAGCGATCGCGTGTATATCGAAAGAAGGGTTTATTGGCTGTTTTTTCCATAGCAGCAGCTAGTACTGTATATCCATGGGTACTATATTTGTAATTACTTCTAGGCTCGATGACTAATTTATCTTTGACAAATAATTGCATTGCATCTTGAGCGCGTAGATAATGTTTTTTTGCATTCTTGGTTGGATCTTGACCTTTTTTGTAGTGTCGAACCCCGGATTGATGGGAAAGCAGTTCGCGAATTCTATAGTTGTGATATTGTGGTAATTTTTCTGGTAAATAGGCACGAATATTTTTATTTAATAGCAATTTGTTTTGCTCTGCCATTTCCATTGCTAAAATCGCTGTGATTGGTTTACTTACTGAAGCAAGACGATATATAGTCGAGTTGGAGGCTTTGATTTTCTTCTCTACATTTTGCCAACCAAATCCTTCGGCGTAAATAATTTTACCATTTTTGGCTATGGCAACAGAAATACCAGGTACATTATATTTAGCTCGGTATTTTTTGATAGCTTGATTTGCTGTACCAGCGTGAATCCATTTACCTTGTTTCCCTTTAGAGAGGGAATAAGATTGATTATCAGTTATTTTTTGTACGGGAGTAATTTTTTCAATTGAGGATGTAGATATAATGGGATTTTTGGAGGTTTGGGTAGCTTCAGCATGATTTAAACTTAATAGAATCAGACTCATTCCCAATACTTCGGCAGTTAAAATGAAGTTACGTTTAATCATTTTTTTATATTTAATTTATATATCTCTCAAGTTTTAATAGATATCTGCAAGAGATTAAATAGATGCTTTTCCATAACCCTTGTCCCAGACGTTAAATTTAACGTTTATAGATATGAACAGGAATGTGAATGGGAGAAATACTTAATTTGTAAATAATAAAATGTAGCATGGGTTAGCCTAGCGTAACCCATGTAATCAAAGGGTTTAATAGTTGTAGGACTTACCCACTCGTAACGAGAAATAAGGCTTTGCGTTAGCTAGCGCGTTTGCTGTACAAAAACGGAGTCTGCTCGACGACAGAGCTTATACTAACCCTAGGGTTGCTCCGGACATAAATACGTAGTCCGTGAGTAAGTCCTGAGTTGATTAAAGGGAATACACATATTATCAATAATTAAACTTTTTTGCTAAAAGCTAATAGCTATTAGCTTTTATCTTATCTCTAAGAACTAACAGCTAATAGCTAACGCTTTTCCTAACAGTAATCAATCTTTAAGGATAAATATACTTCTAGGCAATTCATATATATTAAGAGCCATAAGAGAGGCTTCAATTCCCAGTTATATCACGTCTGGGATAAAGATAAACTTTATTGCTGAGGCATATTTAATTTCAATATCCGGCGTTGAATTCCGAGAACTAATTACTTACTTAGTCTGACAACAAAGTTGTTACCTTTGCTATAAATTTTCACCACTTTCCAACCTTTATATTTTTTCAAATAGGTCTTATTAAGTGAATTTCTGACTGTACTAGCGACTTTACTTCTTACTGCTGTGCTACTCAAACCACTGCTAAGGTTGCTTTCAATTGTGTTGGTTAATTCCTTATTAATCCGACCTTCGATATGCTTACAAATTCCTTTAAAAGCTTTACATAGTCTGTTAGGAATCCGGACATCAGTTTTAAAGTCTACCTTGGGACTTGCATATGAAATAGACCCTTTATAAGCAACGGGTATAAGAGATGTAGAAATTCTGGAGTTATTCAGATGAATATCTCGTTCCATCTTCAGTTTACACTCACCCCATTTTTTTAATCTTCTACGAATACATTTAGCTTTAACTTCCTCACCTTGACTTTCAAAATATGCAGTTGCTTGAATGCGATTGCCGTTAACGGTAGCTTTAATAGATGAGGTATTAAAGTCATCAACGTAGTATTTTAACTTCCGAGTTTTGGTAACATTGAATGTATACTCAGGAATTGCAAATGATTTCTTAACTCCATTGGGAAGTAAAATATAGCTAGAGTTTTGCAACCAACTAGTTCCTTGCTTTTTACCGTAATTGTCCACACGAACTTTCATTGAATTGAATGCTGCGTTAAATCCGGTAGCAACAACAGCTTTGGGAATGGGAACATCTATGCTTTTTGCATGAGCAGGTGAGTTGAATACAGGGAAACTACCCAATGTTAATCCAAGAGCGATAGGTGCTGCGATTACTTTTTGTAAGTTCATTGTTTTCTCCTTAATCAAAATCATTTAATTTGGTCTTCTCTCTTTTCTACTTCTGAGAACTAAGATTTATGCACACAGAACTCAAAGTATGGGAAAAAAGTATGGGAAAATTTAAATCATCTGTTCGTGTTTCATTAATTGGTTCAGATGATGTTTATCATTGTGTGTTTTCCCCAAGAGAAATTCCATAGGAGTAAATCAGGTATTCCTAAAAATCAAAAAATAGGTAAAAATCAGGTTTGTGTTTTGCAGTGAAGCGATTGACCCCAGGGATACTATACTCAAAGGAAGAGTTAAAGCGATGCAAACATGACAGAATCAGCACTCAACTATGAATATCAGGTTGGTGGAAGTCTTTCTGCTGACGCATCTAGTTATGTGACTCGTGAAGCTGATTCGGAGTTCTATGAAAGTTTAAAAGCGGGTGAGTTTTGTTATGTACTGAATTCCCGACAGATGGGTAAATCCAGTTTGCGGGTACAAACTATGCAAAAACTACAAGGTTCAGGATTTATCTGTGGGTTTATTGATTTAACTGGGATTGGGAAGGAGGAAGTAACAGCGGAGAAGTGGTACGCTGGTATTGTTCAATCTTTAGTCAGTAGTTGTCACTTAGGTAATAAAATTAATTGGCGAATCTGGTGGAAAGAAAGGCGAGATTTACTTTCACCAGTACAAAGATTGAATTTATTTATTGATGAGGTACTTTTAGTTGAGGTTGAGCAAAAAATTGTTATTTTTGTAGATGAAATTGATAGGGTCCTAAGTCAAAAATTTTCTTTGGATGATTTTTTGCTTTAATTAGGTTTTTCTATAATAAACGAGTTGATAATCCTGCATATAAACGTTTGACTTTTGCATTGTTAGGTGTCGCAACACCTAGTGATTTAATTGCAGATAAGACTCAGACTCCTTTTAATATTGGTAAGGCGATAGAATTACATGGATTTGATTTTCATGAAGTACAGCCTTTATTCAAGGGTTTACAGGGGAAAGTAGATCGTCCCCAAGCTGTAATTCGGGAAATATTACATTGGACTAATGGACAGCCATTTTTAACCCAAAAGTTATGTCAGGTTGTAATTAATTCTTTTAATTCTTTTAATTCTTTTAATTCTTTTAATTCTAATAATTCTAATTATAGAGATACTTGCCTAATTACTAAAGAATATATATCAGATATAGTAAATAAGAAAATTATTGATAATTGGGAATCTCAAGACGAACCAGAACATTTAAAGACAATTCGAGATAGAATCTTACGTAACGAACAAAAAGCAGGAAGATTATTAGTCACTTATCAAGAAATTTTAGAAAAAGGAGAAATCCTTACAGATGGAAGTTTTGAACAAACTGATTTACGTCTATCTGGTTTAGTCGTTCAAGAGCAAGGTAAATTAAAAATATATAATCGGGTTTACCAACAAGTTTTTAATCAAATATGGGTTGAACAACAATTAAAAAAGTTACGTCCCTATTCTCAAAACTTTAATATTTGGGTTGATTCTAATTATACAGATGAATCTCGATTGCTGCGAGGAAAAGCTTTACAAGATGCCCTATCCTGGGCAAACAATCAAAATTTAAGTTCTTTGGATTATCGCTTTTTATCCGCTAGTCAAGACTTAGAAAAACAAGCAATTAAATTAGATTTAGAAATCAAAAAAGAAGAAAGTAAAATATTAGCTCAAGCAAATGATACCTTAACCCAAGCACAAAAGAAAGCCAAAAAAATCGTTACCATTGGTGGAGTCGTATTAGTTGCTTCCGTAATTAGCGCGATCGCTATCTGGTTACAAATTATTAAAGCAGAACAAAAATTAGCGATCGCCCATTTATCTTTGTTGAGTACTAAAACCAAGATTCGTTACGAGTCTAATCCCTTCCAAGCATTACTACAAGCTTTGAGAGCAGGGGAAAAATTACGTACTTTAGAAAAAAGTTTTCCGGTTCCGGATAATGTGCGATCGCAAGTTTTTTCAGCTTTAGAGAAGACGGTTTACAAGGTTCGAGAACTAAGAAGTCTCAAGGGTCATAATAGTGTAATTATGGCAGTCAGTTTTAGTCCAGATGGTAAAATTCTGGCTTCTGCTAGCTTTGATAAAACCATTAAATTATGGCAAGTATCCAATGGAAAATTACTAAAAACCTTAAAAGGAAACCGCGATCGCATTTGGAGTATCAGTTTTAGTCCAGATGGTAAAACCATAGTTTCTGCTGGTTATGATGGTACGATTCGACAGTGGAGCCTGACAGATGGAACTCTCAAGAAAACCATTCTTGCTCAAAAGAAAACTTGGATTCGGGGTGTTAATTTTAGTCCAGATGGTAAACTTTTAGCTTCCTCTGATTCCCTAGGTTGGATAAAATTATGGAAAGTGACAAATGGGAATTTAGATGGAAATTTAGTAAGAAATATTCCTGCCCATCGTACCCCGAATAGTTCTCCCAAACAGGTCACTTCCATTAAATTTAGTCACAATGGTAAAATCCTTGCTTCCACCAGTTTTGATAAAACAGTAAAGTTGTGGAATGTGGAAGATGGTAGATTACTTAAAACTCTCAGAGGTCATAGAGGTGCTGTCAGAAATGTTGACTTTCATCCCCAATATATAGGAAACGAAGTAAATACAACCTATCCCCATCTTGTTTCTGTGGGTGAAGACGGTACAGTAAAGTTATGGGACATTGAAAACGGTAAAGAATTGCAAACCTTACGGGGACATCGTAATCCTGTATGGAGCGTCAAATTTACACCCGATGGTAAACAATTAGTTACAGCAAGTTCTGATAGCACAATTAATTTGTGGAACTTACAAAATATCAAAAATAGCAATACCAAACCCCAAACTTTGAAAGGACATCACGGTAGAGTTTGGAGCATTAGTGTTAGTCCAAATGGCAAAATGCTAGCTTCAGGAGGTTGGGACAAAAATGTCAAGTTATGGTCTTTAAAAACTCGACAACCAAAAACTTATTCCACCTCCCAAGAAACTTTAAGAAGTGTTAGCTTTAGACCTAATGGTAACAGCTTTGCCACCGCAGGTAACGATAAAGTTATAAAAATTTGGGATTTACGAAATGGAAATCTACTTCAAAGTATTACCGGTCATACAAAATCTATTGGTAGCGTTAGATTTAGTCCCAATGGTAAACTTTTAGCCACAGCCAGTTATGACAAAACAATAAGAGTGTGGAATGTACAAAACCAGACTCTAAAATTTTACTTTCAAGACCATCAACACTCATTTGGTAGTGTCAGATTTAGTCCTAACGGTAAACTTTTAGCTGCTGGTGGTGGTTCCGGTAAAAAAATAAAAATATGGAATTTAGCTGACGGTAAGTTACATAAAATTATTAAAGATAATCCCTTAGACCCCTGTACAATTGGTAGCATTAATTTTAGCTCCGATAGCAAACAATTAGTATCAGCTTGTTCGTCTCACTTTCAAAAAGCTTTAATATGGGATGTGAATACAGGTAAGACTCTACTTTCTTTAAAAGGTCATAGCGGTGGAGTTATGAGTATTGATTTTAGCCCCGATGGAAAATTTCTAGCATCTGGAGGAAACGACAGCGCGATTAAACTGTGGAATCGTCAAAATGGTAACTTAATTAAAACTATTCCAGCCCACGATAGTGATGTCAGAAGAGTTAAATTCAGTCCCAACGGTAAAATTTTAGCCTCCGCTAGTAGTGATGGTATGGTTAAAATTTGGAAAGTCCCAGATGGTAGCTTAATCAACACCTTAGAAGGTCATCGCAATACAATTATTAGTCTCAGCTTTAGCAAAGATAGTAAAACTCTTGCTTCTGCTAGTTACGATAATACCGTCAAGTTATGGAGATTAGATTTAGATATAGATGATTTTATGAAATTAGGTTGCGATTGGGTGCAAAATTATTTGAAAAGTAACCCAGAAGAAAAAGAATTACAACAGATATGCAATCAAACTTCCTGAATAGAAATCCTCCACAATAACCCTTTTCCCAGACGTTAAATTTAATCTCTCTCTAAATCTTTTGCCGGATATGTCTTCTAAAAGACCTCCAATTCAAAACCTCTATTCCCCTCTGCCCCATGCTTTCAAACTATAATAGATAATTACCTATCGAAATGGTATCAACAATTGATAGAAGTACCAATCATAACAGAACGCTTGATAATTCGTCCCTTCGACCCACAAGATATCGACGGGTACTTACGGTTTATGCTCGACAAAGAATCAACTAAATTTCTCACCTTTGCTCCCGAACAAACAACCGAAGAAGGAGCAAAATCTCTGTTTGAGTACGTGATTCAAGCTTACGGTACCCCTGATATAGTTCATGCTTATGCGATCGCAGATAAAGTGACAAATGTCTACATGGGTTCCTGTGGCTTCGCACCATACGAAAATGGTATCGTTGAATGTTATTACTGCGTCAATCCAGAATATAGGGGTCAGGGAATCGCTGTTGAAGCAATGAAAGCTGCGATCGCGGTTCTTGCAGATATCGTTGAGATCAGAGCCTATTGTCATCCAGATAACACTCTGGCTCATGTAGTTGCGACAAGATGTAAAATGAAACACATAGGCTTAACTCAACATAAACATTTAGGATTTGAAGGTGAGATGTTTGTCTACGAATGTCTTTGTTCCTAACTTTTCTACAACCTTTAGTAATACTTTTAATTTAAGTAATTTCACTTATGAGATACTTAATACAATAAGGGCGTTACCATAAGACTATAAATTATTTTACTCAAATTGAAAAATGATTTATTACTTATATTAGTAATACGAACTCTGAATATCAATTTATTTTAAAAATGCCATGATCCCAAGGGGGGTAGCGCGATGTCATCGCTTCGCGCTAGAAGTAGTAATAACATACCACTAATCTTTAATTCTTACTAAATATTGTTATTAACTGCGGAGGGTAATTAACTATTTTAAATCTGCTTCTTCAATTAGTTCCAAAGCATAAAATAGTGCAGCATCCGCATCGGTAAGGGTAGTACTACCCTCTTTCTCAGTAAGACTTTTGTTGATAATTTTCCAGGCATTTGGATAATTATCCCTGATTTTATTCAATTGCTCAAAAACTGAGCGTAAGTCAGTTTTTAGGTCTTGTTTATTTTCCATACTTCATAACTAACTAAATTCCCCATCTTTTAAAGATAACGCAATCCAATCCTAGTTGATGAAAAACTTCAGTATAAAAGTAAATTTCAGGCGATCGCGCTTCATCTACATCTGATTTTATATTTAGCTCAATACTTACAATTAATACTTATGATTAATACTTGTAATTATCCTAACTAAAACTTCACTATAAACAAAGCCGACATCTACAGAAATTAAATATGTGCTACCTAGAATCCCTATAAAGACCTTAAATTTAACGTCTCTACATTTTTTATGGACATAATATGAGTTACCCACGAGCAGAAAACTCGGAGCAACCAGCTAATCTTAAAAACATCAGTTCGATCCATAAATAATGACAATTTAATGGCAATTTCCAAAAAAGTAGCAGATATCTTGTTAAAAGCAGCAGAGAGATACTTAAATTCTTTACCAGAAGATGAACGAAATCAAATTTTGAGTCGTGGGACAAACAATTGTTTTTCTACAGAGATTCCTGACTCGTCAGAATCTACTAGAGAACAAACCACTTCTTCGACTAATTCATGAAAAATAGCAGTTAACTCTTCCCTGGTCACGACCTCCCAAAATCCCCTACTCATAGCGGTGCTACGTAAAACTTCATTTCTGCCAGCATTTGCAACTACATTTAATTCTGAAGTTTTAATTAAACTTTCTAACTTTTGTTCTTTAATTTTTATTGTACCCTCAAAATCTGGGTCATTTAGTTGCTTTAGTTTCAAAATTTGCTGTTGTAATTCTAATACCTCGGGTGGTACCTCTTCTATAGTTTCAACAGGCATATTATCAACTATACTTGCCGATTTTTTCTTCAAGGCTTCAATTACAGCATCAATAGCATTTTCTAGTCTAAAATAAGTTCGTATATCGCATTTTTTTAATTGACGGGGTTTTGGATAAGCACCGGGACATTTTAAATATTCATAGGTTTTACCATTGATTTTTGACGATCGCTTTTCCATTATTGAAGCGCACTTTGCACATTTACATAATCCTACTAAGGGATTTGTAATATATTTACGTCTACCTCGTGGATGGATCGCTAAAATTTGTACTATCTGTTGATGTTGCTCCCAGGATATAATCCCTTCATGGTCTGAGTGTAGTATGACTTTTTTCTCCGGGTTGAATGGATAATAGCAAACCATTCCGCATAATAAAGGGTTTTCCAACCACCGACGAAATGAAGATACATCTCTAGGAAAATCCTCAAACTTATACTTCCCGACCCTCTCTAATCCATATTTTTCAGTTAGTCTTCTAATAGTTTTTGATAATTCCCCTGACTCGATGAACATTTCCACGGATTCACGAGCAACATCAGCATGGGTAAGTGGTGTGTTTCTATACTGCTTAGTATTCGGAAGAAGACTATCACCATCTTTAACAAAACCGAATATAGCTTGATAAATTTTTCGTTTCTCTTGAAAATATCGATGTCCTTGGGTAGCATTGTATCGATTTTTATCCCTAACTTGTGCAGACATAGCAGCTAAAATTCGGCTAGTAAATAAACCCTCCGGAGTTTCCAAATCCAAACTGCCACCATCAAGAAATACTAACTCAACTCCAAATTCCTGTAATTCCTGCCGTGCCACTTCCCAACCTAAAGCCGAACGGGTGAATCTATCAAAACAGGGTACGATGATTTGACTTATCTGACGCGATCGCACTAATTCTAATACTCGGTTATATCCTTTGCGCTTATCGCTAGCACCAGATTCTATATCCCAATGAATTTGGTCGTCCTTCAAGCCATACTGCTTTAATCGGTCAATATAGCGTTCCAAGCCATGACCCTCTGCGTGCTGTCTTTGAGTAGAAACTCGACAATAACCCAATGCTCTTGATAAATCCCGCATAAATGGTGCTTTTAAGATGATTTAGGTCTAACGTGAATTGCAGTGAATTTGCAGTGAAATATATTGATCGACAGCGGCTTTATTAATAGTTAATAGCCAACAACGAATCCACATTAGGCGCGATCTACCTTATAGAATACCAAACTTTAGCAATTTTTAGCAGCATTTAGCGAAACCACCACATACAACGTCACCCAATACGTCGTAAGATACGAAATCTAAGTCTTGGTAAGCACCATTTTCTTCTAAGAAGTTAATGGAGGTGATAATACCACGACCTGCACAACCTACTCCAGGCTCAGGACCACCGGATTCTACACAGCGAACGCCGCGAAATCCTTCGAGCATTACTTCTTCAAGTTCTAAATCTTCTACTGCACCGCGCTCAGCAGCTAAGTGAAGTACGGTTGTTTGTGCTTTAGAGTGGAGCATCAAACGAGTGGAATCTGCCTTTGGATCGCAACCTACGATCATAATTCTTTGTCCCATCTCAGCCATTGCAGCCAATGTGTTCTGAGATGTGGTGGACTTACCGATACCACCTTTACCGTAGAACGCTATCTGTCTGATTTTTTCTTCAGTCATTGTTTTCTCCTGCAATTAATTGTTTGCTAAGTGGGTGCAGTGCTTCTTGTTAATTGCCACTCTTGTAGAGAGAGTGACTCGCTTATAGAACGCGGCAGGTGGCGCACGCTCTACAACATTTTGCTGTAGATTCATAATTGGTTATTAGTTGTTGGCTATTAGTTGCTAGTTGTTAGTTGAAGCGTAGATATTTATTAATTTTCTACTCACTGATAACTGTTAATTGTTAACTGCTTCAACTGTAATATTGTTGCTAATGCGTTCTTTTAGTTTTGCTTCGATGGCATTTTTGAGGGTTGCAAAGCTGCTAGAGCATGAACCGCAAGCACCTTGAAGGATTACTCTGATTGTATCGCCTTCTACATCGTATAGTTCTACATCTCCCCCATCAGCGATAAGGATGGGTCTTATTTCTTCGTCTAATACTTTTTGTATAAGTGCTATCTTTTGCACTGGTGTCAGCGGTTTATCGCTAACCTGAGTACTGGTATTACTATTACCGTTATTTGATTGTGTCTCAGCGGTAAAGGTAGCAGACCGTTGGTTTTCAATGATAATGTCATCAATCGTAGCCAAACAGGTTCCACATCCACCACCAGCTTTAATAAAGTTTGTAACTTCTTCTGCGGTTGTAAGTTTGTTTTCTTTTACGATGCGCTGAATTTTAGGTTCGGTAATACCGAAGCAGGTACAGATGATTGCTCCTTCGTCATCTTCATCATGAGCGACAATCGGAATACCCCTGTAATTTGAGATTGCTGCTTCTAAAGCTTCTTGACCCATTACCGAGCAGTGCATTTTCTCTTGAGGTAGTCCGCCTAAATATTCTGCAATGTCTTTGTTAGAAATATTTAGAGCTTCGTCTAAAGTCTTGCCCTTTACTAATTCTACCAGAGCTTCCGAAGATGCGATCGCACTTGTGCAACCAAATGTTTGAAAGCGAGCATCAAGGATTTTGCTTGTTTCTTCGTCTACCTTGATGTGGAGTCTTAAAGCGTCACCACAAGCGATGCTACCGACTTCTCCGACAGCAAGTCTAACACCTGCTTCACCTTTGTCTTCAAGAACACCTTGATTTTTCGGATTGTAAAAGAATTCTAGTACCTTATCTGTATAGTCCCACATAGCCGTATTTCGAGTGATGAGTAATTAGTTATCAGTTACCAGTTATTTTTAGATTAAGAAGTGGAAGTTTAAGAGAGAGTAGGATAATAAATCATTAATTCCTAACTCTTAACTCCTAACTCCTAACTTCTATTTTTAATGTTGAGCCAGTGCTTGTTCTTGGTCTTTAAGCCAAGCCGCATCATCGTTTTTGAAGGGTGATAGTTCGCGCAGACGGCGGACGATGGCGGGTAATACTGCTAATACTGCATCAATATCGGCATCTGTATTGTATCTAGAAAGACTAAAACGGATGGAACCATGTAAAGTTGTATAGGGTACTCCCATCGACCGTAAAATGTGGGAAGGTTCTAAAGAACCAGAACTACAGGCAGAGCCGCTGGATGCACAGATTCCGTGCTGATTTAATAATAATAATATTGCTTCGCCTTCGATATATTTGAAACCAATATTTGTAGTGTTGGGCAATCTCTGCGTTCCGCCACCATTGATTTCACATTCACCAACTGACTCTATTATAGCATTTTCTAGTCTGTCGCGTAAAGTTTTTTGTCTTTTTCCTGCTGATTCTAAATGTTGCAATTCGAGTTCGGCAGCTTTACCTAAAGCGATGATAGCTGGTACATTTTCAGTACCCGCACGTCTACCGCGCTCTTGTCCACCACCAATTACTAAAGGACGGAATCTGACTCCCTTTCGCACGTATAATGCGCCAATACCTTTAGGTGAGTGAATTTTATGACCGGAGAGAGTCAGCATATCAATGGTGCTGTTTTTCATATTAACGGGAATTTTCCCTACAGCTTGAACACCATCGACATGAAATAAAGCACCGTATGCTTTAGCTCGTTTACCAACTTCCTCTACAGGGAAAATTACACCGGTTTCGTTATTTGCATACATAACGCTAACCAAAGCTGTATCATTTGTCAGAGCATTATCTAGCTCATCTAAATCTAACTGTCCCTGACGATTCACTGAAAGGTAAGTGACTTTATAACCTTGTTTTTGTAATTGCTTGCAAAGATTAAGAACAGCGGGATGTTCTACCTGGGTTGTAATAATATGTTTTTTGCTAGGCTGTGCTTGAAGTGCAGCCCGAATAGCAGCATTATCTCCTTCAGTTCCACCACTATTAAAGACAATTTCAGAGGGTTCGGCACCGAGAAGGGCTGCAACATTTTCTCTAGCTTGCTTTACCGCTTTACCGACTTGCCCCCCAAAGGTATGCATACTGGAAGGATTGCCGTAATGCTCGGTTAAATAAGGCAACATAGCCTCAACAACCTTCGGGTCTACCTTAGTGGTAGCATTATTGTCTAAGTAAATACAGTCTTTTTGCATAATTTCGATATCTCTAATGTACGTCAAGATAAAATGTTTTCTCTTTTACTGTTTTTTTATAACTATGGAGAGGGAAGAGTGAGAGGAGAGGACAAGGAGACAAGGAGAAATTAATTCTTAACTCCTAACTCCTAACTCCTAACTATTCTGTAACTGTTCCGAGTATTTTTGGGAATAAGTATTGAACCACTTTTTCCAATATTCTGTTTTATCTGTTTTATTTGTAAGTTGCGATTTTAGATTTTTGTAAGTATCAAACCAGTTTTCCCAATAGTCTTCTGATGTTTCTTTAACACAGCCATCAGTCGTAGGGCAACCTGCTTTACATTGAGGAACTGAATAAACGCTATCAACGCAATTTTTACAAAGTTTGGGGTCAATCCACGGACGCTCATCAACCATTTTGATAGCGTTAGTAGGACATACAGTTTTGCATAAATCGCAGGAAATACATTTGCTAGTAATTTTGTAAGCCATTTTTTTACACCTTTATTTACATTATTGAATTGAGGTAATGGCATTGGGTAATGAAAGATTAGGGATTTTAGATTTTGGATTTTAACAACCAATGCGTTTCGTTTTGCGGAAAGTTGAGCCAGTCCGGTCTTGGGGTCCCCCCTACCCTTGGGGAATATCTAAAACCCCAAGACCGCGCTGCTTCACTTGCTACAACGCAGTGACTTGTGAACCTCGCTCGGCACGGGGGTGGATTCACCAAGTAGAGGAACTGGCGTTTGGGATAAGGTAATCCACACCCCAAACTTTCCAAGATGGATTTTAGATTGATTTATAGTCTTTCTATTTTATTCGTTTAATTAAAGCCGAATAAGCCTCTTGTAAAGAAGTTATTTACTTCTATCACTACTTAACAACCTATTATTTTTACAGGAACTATTACAAATCCAAAATCCAAAATCTAAAATTTCTACTAACTAATTGTTACTCGCTAATTGCTTCTTTGTAAAACTCTAAAGCAACTTTATCAATTAAGTCGTAAGCTTCAACAGTTTGTATTCCTGCTTTATGCAACTCTTCTTTAGGACAATCCCCAATTTTGGAAACCAATACTGCTTTACAGTCAGCTAATGCTTTAATGATATTTTCTAATGTCGCTTCTTCGCCGTATCCAAAATTAGCCTATAGAACCTATATGTAGCGATACTTTGAATGATTTATATATTGTAGTTTCTTCATTATTGCTTAAATTGGGTATATTAAAAGAGTAAAAATTCAGTTGAATTGCTAAATCAAAACAATAAATAATTTGCTTAAACTTTTCTTACTTATGTATGGCTTAAAAATCAAAACGTAAATCTATTTACATTTTATGGTTTTAATTCTGCAATCTAACTTATATTTAATTTTACGAACTACTTAAAACTTAAATT
>JBCCDM010000056.1:0-20490 GCA_039030795.1 Cyanobacteria bacterium P01_A01_bin.84 | reverse complement strand
CGCAATTCCTACACTTTGCGATTGCTTCTCCTAACGGAGACGCTAGAGCGAACACTACCGTTTGTCCTAATGGACATGCTACGCAAACGCAATGACGGTTATTTTAACGGACATCATATAACTTGATAAAGTATGTTGCCAAAACCTAACCAAATCAAAGGCTCCAATAAAAAAGTTACGCAACTTATTTTTACATGATTCCTAAGTTCCTCAACCCAACCTATGCTATGTCTAATTTTCAGGTTTAACTGAACTGTATTGCAATTAAACCTCTCTATTTTCCCGAGATGTCTATTTTTTCTCTATATTTCCTCACTTAAGACTTCACTAAAGGCAAAATCAGGTGCAGCCATAACGTAAATAATTGTGGGAAGATTGGCTGTACGAGCGTGCATTTGTTCGTAATATTCCGTAAAGGTTTGCTTAGTGGGGGTAGCCATTCCCAGAAAGATTATGTCTGCATTTTGGGATGATTCGTGTAATATTCTTTCAAAAGGAAGTTTGTTTGCAACTATTACATAGGGTGTGGCTGATATACGTAATTGACGAATCATCTTTTCTAGGTTTGTTCTAGCATCTTGTGCCCCTGCTTGGTTGGGAACGACTAATTTTAAAGATATTTGAGCATTCCGCCATTCAATTGTGGAGCGTAGTAGGTATGCTAATAGTAACATTAAACTACCGTTGGCTTGCATCCCTCCCCACCATACGTCTATACGACGGCATCGTCCAAATCCTCGCTCTGGATTTTCTCGTAAAACCATAACGCTACGTTTGGCATGGTGAAGTTGTGCAATCATGTTACAGTAGCGATCGCGTCTGGTTTTATCTTCGCTGTCTCCTAATAATATGGTGTTTGGTACTAGGGAACCTAATCCGTAGGCTTCTACTAGTTGTAACATCCCTGCAAATGGGTCTGGTGCTGTTACTACCCGGACTAATGCTTGTACGTGTTGCTTTTTCAGGCGATCGCGGATTGTGTCTTCTAAGTCTTTTTGTTGGGCAAGGTCTCGGGTTCCGCTAGGTAAGACGCTTGCTATGGTAATAAAACCTCGTTTGTGGGTGATTGCATTAGCTAATTGAATCAATGACCAACGTTTGCTAGGGGAACCGGAAAATACTAAGATATTAGGTCTCCAGTTTTTAGTATCTTCACTACTATCAATCTGGTAAATACCCATGCGGAGTAAAGCCATCCAGATTCCTCGACGCACGTCTCCCCAGGTAGTGGTTAATTCTCTTTGCTGGAGCCAAAAATAGATTCCTAAGACTATTGCACCTGCAACCATGGTTGCGACTGGGTTGATTAGGAGCATTACCCACAGACAACCGATTCCTCCCAAGAAAGACCAAATCCAATGCACTCTAAAACTTGGTCTGAAGGAAGGACTTTGTAAAAACCCTTCGATACTAGCAGAAAGGTTTAAAACTAGATAAGTAGTCAGGAAAAACATGGTTAATACTGGTGCAATTAAGTTTAAATCCCCAATGCACACAGCCGCGATCGCGATACTTAGAGTTACCCAGGTTCCTATACGGGGTTCGTCATTTTTACCACTACCTTTCCCCAAAAACGACATCCAACCAGGGAAAATTCCATCTCTCGCTAGGGCTTGGAGAACCCGGGGGGCTGCTAAAATACTACCCAAGGCACTAGATAAGGTTGCTCCCCAAACACCAAATAAAATTGCAGGTTCCCATAGTGACATCATTTTCATCACTAAGCGTTCATCAACTAAATTTGCGGTATCAGCACGCATCGCAATAATGAATGGTAAACCCATATAAATTAGGTATCCCGTACCGACTGCTGCTAAAGTTCCAATGGGGATAGAACGACTGGGATTACGTAAATCTCCGGACATACTGACCCCAGACATGATACCAGTAACCGCAGGAAAAAATACTGCAAAGACTCCCCAAAAAGATTCTCCACCCGTTGGTACAGTCCATCCTTGTGGTGTAACATCTGGAAGACTACTTCCGAAAATCAGAGATACTAAAGAAAGAGCGATCGCTCCCATAATAATGTATTGAGCTTTGACTGCAATTTGTGCCGAAGTCAAAGCCAAAACAGCAATTAAAATAGTTATTCCCAAAGCTACGTAGGTTTGATTGAGTTGCCCAAAAGTTTTGACTATACTTTCAGCAAAACCGATTGTATAAAGAGCAATAGACAACGCTTGGGCAAAATAAAGGGAAATACCTACAGCTCCACCCACTTCTATTCCCAGACATCGACTAATCATGTAGTATGCACCACCGACACGTACTACTTTATCTGTAGCGATCGCGCAAACTGATAAGGAAGTTAGAAAGGTAATAGATGTAGCTAGGGTGACAACTATTAAGGAACCTGCTAACCCAACATTTCCCACAACCCAGCCAAATCTTAAATACATAATCACTCCCAGAATGGTTAGGACTGAGGGTGTGTAAACCCCACCAAATGTTCCTAAACTAGGGGATTGAGCTTCAGATGAGTTTGAGTCTTTGGAAGGAGAAT
Source organism: Cyanobacteria bacterium P01_A01_bin.84 (assembly GCA_039030795.1). Lineage (GTDB taxonomy): Bacteria > Cyanobacteriota > Cyanobacteriia > Cyanobacteriales > Nostocaceae > JBCCDM01. The sequence continues at coordinate 17,984 of JBCCDM010000056.1, read as the reverse complement.
CCTTTTGTAAATGCTGTTTAGTTGGGAACTTCATTGTTAATCCATACTCCTTGAGCAGCAGTTATTACTATCTAGTCGTATAATTTTAGACGGATTCTAGAAATATTCAACTATCTTCTGCTACCAGGAATGCTTTTAGCTCTTAGCTTTTAGCGAGGAATAATTAGTTACTTTTCGGAGGGGTTTAGGGGAGAATCCCCCAGCTCTTAAGCTTTTTGTGAAAAAATAAATCTCCTGATTTGAAATACATCATATGACGGAATTTTTAATTTTGAATTCCTCCGAAGGAAGCTGACTATTTTAGGAAATGATTTTTGCGAAAATCCTAATTAACTTGCAGGAGGTAACTCTACTGCTTTTTCTCTATCGTAAACCTTTTGTGGTGGTTTTTTACCCCAACCATAACGGACTGTGTTAATAATCCATTTCTGGAAGTTATCTATGTAGGTAAATAAAACTGGTACTACTACTAAAGTTAATAAAGTAGAAGTTGTAAAACCACCAATGATTGCTATACCCATAGGTTGTCGAACCTCTGCACCTGCACCAATTCCTACAGCCAGGGGAAATGTTCCAGCGATGGTGGATAATGATGTCATTAAGATGGGACGTAAACGAGATATTCCCGCTTCTACAAGTGCTTGACGTTGGTTTCTACCCCTTTGTAAACCAATTAGGGTATAGTCAACTAGGAGAATGGAGTTTTTGGTCACAATACCTAAGAGGAGTACTATACCAATCAAGGCGTAAAGTCCTAGAGCTTTTTGGGAAACTAGTAAAGCGATTAGGGTTCCACCTAAACATAAAGGTAAGGCTACCATAATGGTGATGGGATGAAGAAAATTATTGTAAAGTAAAACTAAAATGGCGTAAATCATCAGTACTGCTAATCCTAGAGCACTACCAAAACGTCCGAAAATTTCCTGCATGATTTCAGCGCTACCACTCGGACGTTTTTTAACTCCGTCCGGTAAATTTTCCATGGTAGGTAATTGATTAATTGCTTGGACTGCATCTCCCAAGGAAATTCCCTGGAGGTTGGTTTCCAAGGAAACCTGACGCATTCTATCAAAACGGTTGATAGTTGCTGCTCCACTACCGAAACGAATATCGGCAACTAATGATAAAGGTACTAAATTACCATTTTGACTGGGTACTTGTAAATTTTTGATCGTATTAATATTTGTTTTTGCTTTGGGGTCTATTTGGACACGGATGGGAATTTGTCTATCTGGTAAGTTATATTTCGCTAAGTTCGCTTCATTATCACCAATTGTAGCCAAAGATGCTGTCCGCGCGATCGCGCTTGGTGTAACTCCTAAATCTGCTGCACGTTGGGGGTTTGGTATGACTAATATTTCTGGTTTGACTAAACTTGCTGAAGATGAAACTTCTACTAAACCCGGAATTTTACGCATTTCGCTTTCCAGCGCGATCGCAGTTTGGTTTAATGTTTCTGGATTTTCGCTTTGTAGTACTATACTAAGGTCTTTTCTACCACCAACTGCACCTGTACTTTCAAAGCTGATTTTTGTACCGGGTATCTGTTGGAATTGGGTACGAATTTGCTGTTCAAATTCACCTTGAGAAATGGTTCGTTCTTCTTTGGATTTAAGGTTTACTACTAGGTTTGCAGAACCAATATCTTCGGAAGCAAAGACGCTTTCTACATTTGGATTTTTCTGGAGTAGGTCGGTGGTTTGTTTAACTGCGTCTTTGGTATCTTCTAAGGTGGAACCTGGTGGAAGTTCTATATTTACAGTAGAAATACCAATATCTACGCTATCAATTAAACCTTTAGGTATCATGGGTACCAACATGACACTAAAAATGAAAAAGGCAAGAGCGATACCTAAAGTTGTTATTTTATGACGTAGTGCCCATCTTAGTAAGGAACCGTAGGGTTGAAAGCGCCTTTTTGTTAATAAGGGTGTGGGATTGGTTGATAATTGTTTTGATGATTGTTGTGATGATTTACTAAAGAAACCAAAAAATCTTCCTAATCTATTTTGTCCAGACTTCTTATTTTTATGCTTATTCTGGTTATTTTTCTTACCATCTTCTAATTGAGGATTCTTGAGTAAATAAGCACCCATCATCGGCGTTACCATCCGCGCTACAGACGTAGAGAAAACCGTCGCTGCGGTAACTGTAAAGGCAAATGGTTGGAAGAATTGACCCGGAACACCCCCCATAAATGCCACTGGTAAAAATACTGCCACAATAGTCGCTGATGTTGCAATTACAGCCAAACCCATTTCCGCCGATGAATCAAAAGCTGCTTGACGAGGAGTTTTACCCATCCCCATATGGCGTTCCATATTCTCAATTTCTACCACAGCATCATCAACTAAGTTACCTATAGCTAATCCCAAACCCAACAAAGTCATATTATTGAGGGTATAGCCAAAAGCTTGTTGGACTGCAAAGGTAGGAATAATCGATAAAGGTAAAGTAACTGCAACAATTAAAGTAGCCCGCCAGTTACGTAAAAATACATAAATAACCGTTACTGCCAGTATAGAAGCCCATAGTAACTCATCCATGGTACTTTTATAAGAATTGCGTACAGAAGTCGCCCTGGTAAAGATTAAATCTATATTGATATCATCCGGTAAAGTCGTCCTTAACTTAGCAACTTCTGACTTAATACCTTCCTCCACGGAAACCAAAACACTACCAGTACTCCTTAACACCTCAAAACCAACCACAGGTTGATTATTCAAACTTGCTGACTGACGAATTTCCCCAAATCCATCTTCCACACTTCCCAAACTAGATAAATTTACAGAACCCCCATTAGGCAAAATTATTTCATAATTCCTCAAACTATCCACACTTTCAGCACTACCTAAAGTACGAATACTCTGTTCTCCACCCCCAATATTTACCCTTCCCCCTGGTAAATTAATATTTAGAGCCCGCAATTGGTCATTAACTTGAGTCGCAGTAATCCCTAAAGACTGCAAACGCTCTGGATCGAGATTGACACGAATTTCTCGATCCACACCACCAACCCGATTAATTTGCGCAACTCCCTTCACAGAAAGCAAAGCACGGCTAATATCTTGGTCAACAATATTACTTAGCTCCTTCACAGAACGCTGCTCCGAGCGAACCACATAAGTAATAATTGCACCCCCTGAAAACTTCAAACGCTGCACAATCGGGTCATTAATATCCCTAGGTAAACTTTGCCGAATTTGCGCGATCGCGTTTCGGACATCATTAGTCGCTCTATCTGTATCCACACCCAAATCAAAGCTAATTGTGGTTGTAGAAACACCATCATTGACAATAGAACGCAATTCATCAATATTACCCAAACCTGCAACTGCATCTTCTATTTTCTTTGTTACCTGAGACTCAAGTTCGGCAGGTCCTGCACCGGGTTGGGTTACTGTTACACTCACAGCAGGAATATCAATATTTGGTTGGGTATCAATTCCTAAAGAAGTAAAGGAAAACCAACCAATAATAGTTAAAAGTAAAAATATAACTATCGTAGGGATAGGACTTTTTATAGACCAAGCAGAAACATTCCAAGACATGATTTATTGGTAATTGGTAATGGGGAATGGGGAATGGGTAATAAATACTTAATATAAATTTTGTTCGTTGAAAACCTTTTGGAAGAGTATCCAGGAATTTTGAATTTTGAATTTTGAATTTTGAATTAATTGCTCACCACCTTCACTTTTTCCCCATCTTTGATATATCCAGCACCTTTTACTACAATTTGTTCACCAGCTTTTAAACCGCTTTTAATTTCTAATTTCCCACCATTAATAACCTCTCCAGTTTTAACTTCACGGGCGCTGACTATGCTACCCTCAGAATTGTTATCAGACAGTACAAATACAGTGGCGCTATCAACTGATTTTGGTATTAATGCTTTTTGAGGAATTGCTAATCCTTGCGTGAAATTGGTAGTTATTGATGCTTGTGCAAACATTCCTGGTTTTAATCGCTTTGCTGCTGGTAATGCTATTTTGACTGTTGCTTCCCGTCTATCGTTAACGACTGGTTCTATTTCTACAACCTTACCGGAAATATTAATATTACTGTCAGCCACCGATGTAACTTCAACAGGAGCGCCAATTTTTACTTGCGATAACTGGGTTTCAGGAACCTTTGCTTGTAGTTCTAATGCTCCATTCTCAATTATGGAAAATAATTTTTGAGTACCACCCACCACCGTTGTTACCTGTGTTTGTGGAGGAACACCAGTCACATCCCCCACTCTAGCCGACCTTTGAGCAACGATTCCCGATACAGGAGCGCGGACTACAGTTTGTCCCAACTGGGTTCTTAATTGTTCTATACGTGCTAGACCGCTACGAACGTTAGCTTCAGAGCTTCTGACCCTCGCTTGGGCACTTTGAATGGCGGCTTTAGCACTACCTATATTAGCCTGAGAACTGGTAACATTAGCTTTGGCTCCACTTATGTTGGCTGCCGCTAATCTCACAGCTTCTTGTGCTGTAGCTAAGTTTGTCGCACTTGCATCTAAAGATTGATTACTAATCGCACCCTTTGCAGCTAACTCTTGATTGCGATTATAATTGCGTTGTGCTTCAGCAAGTTTAGCTTGAGCTTGTGCTAAATCTGCTTGCCTTTGGGCTACTGTAGCTTGACTCGATAATACTCCCGCCTTACTTGATTGCAAAGCTGCTTCTTGGGAACTTAAATCGGCTTTCTTGGCAGCAACATCAGCCCGTCTGGATTCTAAATCCGCTTTCGCTTGACGAATTTGGTCTTGAATTAAGGAATTATCCAATACTGCCATTACCTGTCCCTTACGGACAAAATCCCCCTCCTTTACCACTACCTCTTTAATCAATAAACCATTACTCTGTGGCAAAACTGGAATTAGATTACGAGCCGCGATCGCACCTCTTGCTGGTAATTCACGAGCAATACGAGTGCTTTCTACAGAAGCAATGGTAACGCTCATACTAGGAGCAAGATTTGTAGATGTATTCTTAGCTGCTGCTTGAGCTGTTTCATTTTTCTGAGCATCAGAATTCCTACTGACAAACTGCACCCCCCCTAATGCGATCGCTAAACCTAAACCAGTACCAATAACAAGAGGCATCAACCAATTTGGTTTAGAATTACTACTTAGATTTTCTTCTTCAACTAAATTTTCTTCCAACTGCGAATTATTTTCTTCAATCACACCCGCACCTCCGCCCTGTTTTTTCTTTTTCTAAAATTTAATTAATTTTTATTTAGTTTTATTAAACTACAATAATTATTATTGTATGTGTTTTCTCTAATAATCGTTACCCCTATTTGGTAGGAATATCAACAATTTCCATAATTAGTCTTCCTTCAACTTTCCCCCTTTCTCCCCTTCCAAGGGTAAGGCTGTTTTATTTTAAAAATAAAAAATAAAAGGTGTTCAGAGAACTACGAAAGTTGCTTGGGACGTAAGGAAACAAGACTTGGGGGATTATCCTCCAAACCCCTCCGAACAAGACTTATTTTGGTTTTTCTCCAAAAAATGAGACAGCCCTATCTCCCGAGGGGGCTCAATCGGAATTTTGCTTGTAATCGTTCACTCCACCCCTAGGAAATCCTCGAAACCTCAACTCATTCTTGAGAGGTAGGGGAGAACATTTGTGAAAGCTAAATTTGGCTGTATCCAATTATTAGACTTATTTAGAATCGTTTCGGTTTCTGAAAATCTGAAAATAAGTAGCTATTAAGTAAAAATACTATCGAAAATCAGTCTAATTATTGGTAATCACTTGGAGCTTGAATATTCCGCCTGAGTATAAAATTTGTATAAGTATTTTTTATATTCACAATTACGTATACAGAACTTACACGAAAGTAACGTAATCCGGGACTTATATTTACGCTAAACTTTCCAAAACTTCTCCTCACGGAGACGCGGAAGCGTTTACAGAGTATAGCATTAGCTAACCCTACACTACGTTCCCGTCGCAATGATAAGTCTTCACAGCGTAATTATTAGTATAAAATATCATAATCAAAATAATTATTTTTTATAAAAATAAAATAAAGTGGAATTTACTTAACTCAAATTGATTGTAATTCATACGTTATCTATTTGTGTATTTTGGGAATCCTAGACTAGTAGATAAAATGGTTTATATATGAGTGGTAAATAGACATTTCCGGTAAATAATCAAGAGAAGTATTTATGAGTGTATGAGTATTCTCTAAATTAATTCTGGGTTGCATATATCTAATTTCCTACAGATATCTAATTCTAATGTAGATAAAATATTTTCTGTAAACACGGAAAATTTTACTCAATGAGAATCATATAATTATGATTCATTTTCTACTTAGCAACCCTGGTTTATCTTATTTATTTTAGAAGTAAACTTATTTACTCTAAAAAAACCAGATAATTACCAAAATCATCAGATTTGCGATCTGAAAATTACTTAAAAAATATAAACCAAGAAATCAATTCTCATTCTATTAAAACTATAAAAAAATGTTTAATGCCACAGAAATTTTAATTGATGAATTTGTACAGCACGTTAGAGAAGGCTATCATCGAACCTATGGCTGTCTAAAAAATGATTACCAAGATATTATTGCTTGGGTAGGCAATATGGCTTTAGAAAATATTGCCAATAGTGATGCACTTTACCATAATGTAGAGCATTCCATTCTCGTTACCCTTGTCGGACAAGAAGTTTTAAGGGGTAAACATATTCGTGAAGGTGGAGTCTCCAGTGAAGACTGGTTGCACTTTATGATTTCCTTGCTTTGTCATGATATTGGTTATGTCAAAGGTGTTTGCAGACTTGATATGGAAGCAGAAGGACTATATGCAACTGGTCAAGGTTCGGAAATGATTTCTTTAACTGAAGGTGCTTCCGATGCTAGTTTAACCCCTTACCATGTCGATAGAGCGAAGCTGTTTATTGACGAACGTTTCGGAGGACATAAGTTACTTGATTCAGAAGTAATTAAAACTAATATTGAATTAACTCGTTTCCCAGTTCCTGCAGCAGAAGACCATCAAGAAACTAAAAGTTATGCAGGTTTAGTCCGTGCAGCAGATTTAATTGGACAAATGAGCGACCCACGCTACCTAAAAAAAATTACATCCTTGTTCTATGAGTTTGAAGAAACTGGAATGAACAAAATTTTGAAATATCAAACACCAGCAGATTTACGCAACAATTACGCTAAGTTTTATTGGAATGGGGTTTATCCATACATTCGGGATGGACTCCATTACTTATCTCTCACTCAACAAGGGAAACAAATTATTGCTAACCTCTATTCCAATGTATTCGTTGTAGAACATGAAAAGCTACATAATGATATGCTCTGTCTAGCTCTAAGGTAATATGAATTAACATCACAAAGTCAAAATAATTACCATATTTTCCAACTACTAATGATTTGCCAAGCCAACTTTGTCGGTTATTTTGTTTATGGAACTATTGAAGGATAAGGGTTATATAAAATTTTTGCCCAGCAAAGTTCCTTTGGTAGAGTACTAGATATATTTCAGCAAAAGTAGAGACGGTTCTTATCTTAGGAGCCGTCTCTGCAAGATTTTTGGGACTAATAATACTATAACCTCAGTTCGGGTTAAGGAACAAATTTTGCTTTTAACGACTGATTAATTTCTCCTTCCAACGTAACTGCGTTAACTCAAATCTTGCACCTATACGTATAGATGCAAGATTTGAGTTAACACTTTAAACAGAAAAATAAATTCCCCTCTGTCCCTTTAAAACTAATACGGTTGCGGTTAAGAAAAATGTAGGTTGGGTTGGGTTGAGCTTGAGTGTTTGCATCGCATACCGAAGGTAAACCCAACTTTCGGGGAATGTATATTTTCAACTCACAAAACAAATAACTGCTTTACAAAAGATTTGTATAATTTTACTGGATTATCTACTAAGAAGCCCGTAATATCTCTATTTAGATAGAAATAATACTTGATCTATTTATACTTATAAGTATAAATTTTTTGTCAAGTTAAGTAGAAATAGTTGCTTTTTCAATACTTTAAGTAGTAGTACTGATTAAAGTATGACACTAAAGTTGCATGAATAAAAAACGTCGAAATTCTATAGCACAACGCTTTGAGGTTAGGACGTTTCTCAAGGAGAAGAAAGAATTGGGAGATTCTCCCCCCTGCCCTTCCCAGGAGGACGGCTACATCCCGCAAACCCCCTCCAGATAATAAGTTTCAGATGTCCTAATATATACCGGTAGGCTATATAATCAACCCTTTCAAATAAAACTCTCTGACCCGAACTGACATTAAATTTCTAAGTCAAAAGTGATACTAAACAATGAGCATCTTAAATTTGACTAAAAAACAAGGAATCTTAAAGCGATGAAATAGCACCTCAATGGAGCTAGGAAATCTCATTTCGGGTAAGTCTACCATCAACTTTTACCTGTTTACATGAGTGAGTTTCATGACAAAATTTCAAATTAGAAGAAAGTCAGGCAAAGCTGCTTCCAAAGCAATTATTTTTGCTGTGAGAAGATTAAAATTTGGAGTGACAAATCTTACTTCTAGTCCATCCATATTAAGTATACGTAGGAATGGATGGAATACACTTGTTATTTTGAGCCTAACTACAGTAGGAGTAGTATTTTTTAACTATGAAACTGGTGCAGCCCAAGCTGCTATGATTAATACCATTTCAAGCTGGAATGGAAGAAGAAGTGCACGTCCTTTTGGAGAACGTAATACTGCCACCTACGGACAAACTTTTACTGTAGGTGCGGATAATATTTTGGATAATTTTACCTTTTTCTTGCAAAATAAGTCAGGACCAGATGCTGTCGATTTTGCTGCCTATGTAATGGCTTGGAATGGAGCAAAAGCTACTGGTTCTAAACTGTACGAAAGTACCCAAAGATCCACTGATTTAAATGTACCGGGGATGCAAAAGTTTACCTTCAAAACAGGAGGAATTAATCTAACACCGGGTGCACAATATGTAGCATTTTTGAGCGCTTCAGATTTTTTTGATGGGATTCGTGGCAAGGCAAAAATGGGATATTTGGGGAGAGATATTTATTACGGTGGAGGATTTGTTTTTTCTAATAATAGATCAAATTTTAAAAAATTAAAGAGACAAAAATGGTCGCATTTTCATGGTCGTGATGCAGCTTTCAAGGCTTCTTTCAGTTCTACTAAGCAAGAAGTACCCGAACCTCTAACTATCCTTGGTGTAATTACAGCTGGTGGTATGGGTCTATCTATGGGTTGGAAGAAGAAAATGCAGGAAAAAGACCGTTGAAGTATAACTGGGAATAACCAAGCCTTTTCAATAGGATACGAGTAGGGCTTGTATCATTTGAGATAAAAAATCTCTAGCGAAAGATTTAGATACGTCAAATTTAACGTCTCTACAAAGACAAGGGTTCTAAGTATCAGTTAACCTTTGTATGAAATTAGTATATGAAATTAACTCAATCACTTACCCTAATACAGTTCAAAAATCAAAGATTTTGGTTGTCAGCAATTGGAGTAGGAATAATTGCCGTTCATCAAACATTAGCTTGGAAGTCAAATAATTCCGATATTTTTGGTACCAGCTGTTTATTTTGGATAGCCATATCTTCTTTAATTTGGGATAGACGGCATAAACTAAATCTAGACAGTGGAGCTTTTCCTAGCTTTTTTGGTTTATCCCTGATTGCTGTAATACTCCTAAAAAGCTCATCAGTCACTAGTTTAGGAAAGTTTCTATATATCTCACCTCTTATTTTAGCTTTTGGTCTGGCGCTGATAGCTTCTGGATTTAAGGGATTAAAGCAATACCAAGGAGAACTATTAGTATTATTTACTTTGGGACTTCCAAAAATATTACCTTTTTGGATGATGAATATTACTGTACTTACTGCTAAAGCTGCTAATTTTATACTTTGGTACACTGGTTTTAGTGTTATTCGTTCTGGAACTAATATTTATCTACCAACAGGAAGTATAGAAGTAGCTAGGGGTTGTTCAGGAATTGAACTTATCTTTCAAATGTTGGGTTTTGCATTACTTTTTTTATTAATGTTTCCCCAAAATTTACTTTCAAAAATCTTCTTACCAATATGTGCTATTGGTATAGGTTTTATAGTCAATGCTGGTCGAGTTGCTGTCATGGCTGTGGTAGTTGCCCAAGGTAATCATAAACAGACCTTTGATTTTTGGCATCATGGCGATGGTTCCCTAATCTTTTCAATGATTGCAGTTCTTATATTTTCAGGTATTTGCTGGTTTGTAATTAATAGAGATGAACCAAAAAATAAACACTCTAGCCCATAATAAAGGCGATCGCTCTAGGATATCAATTTGGCAAAAATACCGGATACCATTTCTAGTTATAACTTTTACTGGTGTTTTCTTAGTATTAGGAAAAGTAATTTTAACTCCTCCTCAAGATAAGCTAAATCGTAACAAATATAGTTTGCCAGAATCAGTATCTCTCCCAAATTGGGAATTCCAAGGGAGCGATATATTAGCAGAATCAATAGAAAGATATGGAGGTTTGATAGTCCAAAGACGCTACCAATACCAGCAAAATAAGCTGAATTTAGATATCGAAATGCGTTATATGAGTAGTGGAAATGTCAAAAAGTTTATCCACAAGTACAAAGAAATCTCCTCGTCCACAACTATACGTCAACACAAAAAATATGGCTATTACGGTATTGGAATGTATCAAAACAAAGCATATCTGAGTGGTTGTATTAATCCCCAAGGAGGTAGCACTTTTACCGGCAAACAATTTAGTCAAAATAAACCATCTAGGAAAAGTTGAGAGCGTCTCATACCTTGGTTATTAGGTGAAAAAGATTTGATTAAAAAACGCTGCTTGTGGGCGCATTTATCTGTACCTTTAAACAAGACCTCTCAAGTAAAGTCTCAGCAAATTCTCGAAAAAGCTTGGTTTGATTGGTCTCAATACTGGCAAACTAACTTTCCTCAATACTAAATTTTTATCGGATAGAACCCAACATTATCAACCTCGAAAGTTGGGTAACGCTCAAGCTCTACCCAACCTAAAATGTTCTAATCTACCACTTTTCAAGGTCGCAACCTTCTATTCCCCGGTTTCCCCTTTCCTGTGACCTTTTTAAGAAATTTAACCCGCAGGCAATACTCTGATAAGTTATAATGCATCATCTCAAAATGATAGTTAGATAACTTATGAATTGGTGGCATCGACTGAAGAAAAATCCATTAGCACAATTTGGAGCGATTGTGCTACTAATATTCTATTTATCAGTAATCATGGCAGACTTTGTTGCTCCATATGACCCATATGCACAGCAAGCAAATGGTTCTTTGCTGCCACCAACTCAAATTTACTGGAACTCCCAATCTAATGGTTCATCTTCTGGGAAATTCATTGGAGCGCATATTTATCCGACGACTATGGGAGAAACGGATTTAGAGACGGGAAAACGGGAACTAAAGCAAGATTTTTCTAAACCTACTCCCGTTCGTCTATTTGTTGCAGGTCGTCAATATAATCTTTTTCAAATAAAATTACCCTTACCACCAAAGTGGGAAGAAGTGACTATTTTCCCTGGTATTCCTTTAGATTGGCATTTGTTTGGTGCTGTTGGTGAAGCAAAGTTTAACTTATTAGGTACCGATGACCAGGGGAGAGACCAATTTAGTCGGTTGTTATATGGTGGTCGAATTAGCTTATTTATTGGGATTTTGGGAGTACTTCTAACTTTCCCTCTAGGAATGATTATGGGTGGTATTTCTGGGTACTTTGGTGGCTGGGCTGATAATATTATTATGCGTATTGCCGAAGTGTTAATGACTTTTCCTGGTATTTATCTATTGGTAACTTTAGGATCTGTATTACCATCTGGTTTATCTAGTACTCAAAGATTTGTACTAATTGTTTTTATTATCTCATTTATTCGCTGGGCTGGTTTAGCACGGGTTGTTCGAGGACAGGTGTTATCGATTAAACAACAGGAATTTGTGCAAGCAGCAAAAGTTATGGGGGCAAATCCTTTTTACATTATTGTCCGTCATATTCTACCCCAGACTACGACTTATATAATTATTTCTGCAACTTTAGCAATTCCCAGTTTTATTAGTTCAGAAGCGGTACTGAGTTTAATTGGTTTGGGAATTCAGCAGCCGGATCCTTCGTGGGGTAATATGTTATCTTTGGCTACTAACGCTTCAATTTTGGTTTTACAACCTTGGTTAATTTGGCCCCCAGCGTTACTAATTATTCTGACGGTATTGTCTTTTAATTTATTAGGTGATGGTCTCAGGGATGCCTTAGATCCTCGCAGTTTGCAAAGGTAGAAGATATGTCTTAGATATATATTTTAGATGTATCCGCTCAAAAAAACTAGAGCAGTAAAACTAACTAGATAAGGATATAAATCATATAAAATAAGGATTAGAGGGAAAAATAATGGTGCCTGAACAACTTCGTTTTCGTCGTAATCCTCAGTTTTAACGTTCTAGTTTTTTTGAGTATATCCGCGACCATATTTATCAGGTTGAAAATATTCCATCTTTAGGTTTAATTGCACTGACGATACACTATGCAATTGGAATTCCACACCCTGCATAACTAATGTACAGTTTTTAGGGATTCCTCTTGTGGTGTTTCAATAGTGGGGTTACGGAGATTTTCTACCATTTCCTGTATTTCTAGAGGTGGAGGTGGTGTGAGACGGGAAACTATGGTGGTAACAATGAGGTTAATTAACATACCTAATGTTCCAATTCCTTCAGCAGAAACCCCGAAAAACCAAGTCGGCATTCCAGCAAATTTTACACCTATAATATAGGTAGCGGTAAATATTAAACCAGATAGCATTCCAGCGATCGCACCTTCTTTGTTGGTACGTTTATCAAATATTCCTAATACTATTACGGGAAAGAAACTCGCAGCTGCTAACCCAAATGCGAAAGCTACTACCTGTGCGACAAATCCGGGAGGGTTTATCCCAAAGTATCCAGCAACTATCAAGGCAAAAGCTACCATGATCCTTCCCACTAGTACCCGTTTTTGTTCGGAGGCGTTGGGGTTTATCATTCTATAGTAGACATCATGGGCAATGGAACTAGAAATTACTAGTAGTAAACCTGACGCGGTAGATAATGCTGCTGCTAAACCACCTGCTGCAACTAATGCTATTACCCAAGGTGGAAGGTTAGCGACTTCTGGGGTAGAAAGAACAATAATGTCTTTGTGAATATCAATTTCGTTTACTGGTTCACCCCTAGCATCAACTTTCTTTTCTGGTGCTAGTTGCAGTCTACCATCACCATTTTTATCATTAAACTTGAGTAAATCAACTTTGCTCCATTTGTTCACCCAGTCTAATTTTTGTATCTGAGCAACAGGTTGATTGTTGAGGGTATTAATTATGTTATATCGAGCAAACATTGATAATGCTGGGGCAGTGGTATATAAAATTGCAATGAATAACAGTGCCCAAGCTGCCGAAATTCTTGCAGAACGAGAATCTTTTACTGTGTAAAAACGTACTATTACATGGGGTAAACCCGCAGTTCCCACCATTAAAGCGATTGTAATAAACAAAACGTCCAACATGGATTTGTTGGCAAAAGGCTCGGTATAAGCAGCAAAACCTAGTTCTTGATGAACGTTATTCAGATTAGAAGCAATATCGCTAAAAGCAAAGCCCAATTGAGGAATGGGATTACCGGTTAACTGTAAGGAAATTACGCAAGCAGGTATTAGATAAGCCACGATTAATACGCAGTACTGAGCCACCTGAGTCCAAGTAATGCCCTTCATACCCCCAAGTACGGAGAAGAAACCGACAATAATCATACCTATGACTACACCTCTGGTGAGGTCAATCTGTAGAAAGCGGCTGAGGACAATTCCTACACCCTGCATTTGTCCAGCAACATAAGTCAGGGAAACGAATATAGCAGCAATTACTGCTACCAGTCGAGCAAACTGAGAGTAATAGCGATCGCCGACAAAATCAGGGACGGTATACTTACCAAATTTCCTTAAGTAAGGAGCTAATAGTAAGGCTAAAAGGACATACCCCCCAGTCCAACCCATCAGGTAAATAGAACCATCGTAGCCGATAAAAGAAATAATACCCGCCATGGAGATAAATGAAGCCGCCGACATCCAGTCTGCTGCAGTTGCAGCACCATTCGCAATCGCCGGAACCCCCTGTCCTGCAACAAAAAAACCCTTACTATCCTTGACCCGCGATCGCCAACCAATATACAAATATAAACAGAAGGAGATGCTGACAAATAAAATCGTCCAAAATTCTACAGACATTTGTATCTATCTCCGAATATTATGTTTGCGTTCTAATTTGTCCATCTGTAAAGCATAGATAAATATTAATGCCACAAATATTAAAATAGAACCTTGCTGTGCCATCCAAAAGCCAAAAGGCACGCCAAAAAACTGTATTGTATTTAAAGGTTGTACCAGTAAAATGCTCAAACCCAAGGAAACAAATGCCCAAACAATTAGCAAATAGCGTATTAAACTTGTATTCTTCCGCCAGTAAGAACCCTGTTTATCGTTATTCATGGTGTTTTATTGTAACTCCATAGTCAATGCATGAGAATAATATCAGTAAATTAAAGATAAACTGAAGTTAAGCGTACTACAGATAATATTCTGTTAAGTTGAATTTTTGAGCAAATTTTTGGGTAAATATTTAAGCAAATAATTGCCCAAATATTCCTAAAAGTCAGGTTTTTTGCTGTAATTTTATTTATTATCAAAAATAGTATTTTTCTAGAAGACAATATACTACAGGTGTTTATTAACTCAAGATTAGTTAATTTTTTTTAATTTAAAATCACAATAAATATCTTAATAGGCTAGAATAATTATTTTTTTTAGAATTTGGGAATAATAATACTGAAATCAAAAAATAATCAAAAAAAAGTCGCTGGAATGAGGAACCAGTATTAATGATACAAATTGCTGGCTATCAAATTACTGACAAAATCTATTCAGGTACTAGAAATTCAGTTTATCGGGGTAAAAGACTTGATGACTCAAAAGCTGTAGTCATTAAGGTGATGAATGCCTTAAATCCTAGTTCTAATGAAATATTAGAATTTTGTAATCAGTATGCGATCGCTGCAATTCTTAAAATAAATGGTATTGTTCAGCCACTTGCTTTGTTAAATTATGAGAATAGGTATGCTCTGATCCTAGAGGATACTGATGGGATTTCTCTCCAGGAATATATAGATAATATACAGACACAAGAGATAAAAACGATACAATATAAAAATATAGATAAATTTATTGAAATATTTCTACAAGATTTTTTGCAAATAGCAATTCAAATTGTTGATATTATCGATGAATTAATTAGTCATCGAGTCATTCATAATGCTATAAAACCTACAAATATTCTGATTAATCCAAAAAGCAAGTTAATTCAACTAATTGATTTTAGTACCGCTTATTTAATACCAAAAGAAAGGCAACAGTTAGAAAAACTCAACAGATTAGAGGGAACTATAGAATGTAGAGATCCGGAGCAGACTGGAATAATTGATAAAGGTATTGATTACCGCGCAGATTTTTACTCTTTAGGTATAACTCTTTATAAGTGGCTTAGCAAACAATTATCATTGGTCTCTGATGATAAAAAACTGTTACATTCTCATATAAATATTTTACAGGATAACAGTAACAAAATCCCCCAAGTTATATCAGATATTGTCATTAAGCTAATGGCAAAGAATGCTAAAGAGAGATATCAAAGTGCTTCTGGTTTAAAGTATGACTTAGAGAAATGTCTCTACCAACTTAAAAAAACAGGTAAGATTGAGTACTTTGAGATTGGGAAGAGAGATATTTGTTCTAGTGTTTCTGAAAAACTACCTGAAGAATTACCCGAAGAAATATCGGAAGAACTATACATTACAGATAAAGTTCAAAAAAGATTAACCGAACCTCACCAGGAATCTCAACAGGGTTTTCCAGTCGTTTTCAAACAAAGTGAAGAGCGCTTTAGATATTTATTTGAATCAACTCCCAAAATAGCCATGCAGTGTTACAATCGCCATCGTCAAGTCATTGCTTGGAATAAAGCTAGTGAAATATTATACGGATACTCCCAAACAGAAGCACTCGGTAAACAAATAGAAGACTTGATTATTCCCCCTCCAATGCGAGAACTGGTCATAGAAGCTATTGAAAAATGGATAACTGAAGAAATTCCAATTCCAGCCAAAGAACTGGATTTAATGCACAAAGATGGTTCCAAGGTCAGCGTCTATTCAACTCATATCATGGTGAGAAATTCTGCTAACGAACCAGAAATGTATTGTTTGGATATTGATACTAGGGATTTCTATAAAGAACTTCACTTACGTAAAAGAGTGGAACAAGCTTTATTGAATTCAGAAGAAAAATTTCGTCGTTTATTTGAAATGACAGCAGATGCTGTCATGCTCTTAGATAAAGATGGTTTTTTAGATTGTAATACCGCAGCATTAGATATTTTTGGTTGTCAATCCAAGAAAGAATTTTGTGGTAAACATCCTTCAGATTTCTCTCCTCTAAAGCAACCTAATGGCGAATATTCTGATAAACTTGAAGCTCAGAATATTCAAATTGCCTTGAGTAAAGGGATATATCGCTTTGAATGGCAGCATCGTCGCTCAGATGCTTCGGAGTTTTCTGCTGAAGTTTTACTTTCCCGGATCGAGATAAATGGTAAAGAAATATTACAAGCTTTCGTCAGAGATATTACAGAACGCAAAGCAGCTGAAGCTGCAATAAAACAAAAATCTCAACAACTAGAACAAGCATTGCAAGAATTACAACAAACACAATTACAATTAGTACAGAGTGAGAAAATGTCCGCATTGGGTAACTTAGTTGCAGGTGTTGCCCACGAAATTAATAACCCAGTTGGTTTTATTGCTGGTAATATCACTGAAGCAATGACTGCGGTTAAAGACATTACCGAATATTTAAAACTTTACCAAGAAACTTTCCCTAATCCCGGTAACAAAATTGCCCAGAAAGCCGAAGAATTTGAGATTGGGTATCTTTTAGAAGACTTACCCAAAATGTTAAATTCCATGGAAGTCGGGTGCGATCGCATAATAAATATTAGCACTAGTTTAAGAGTTTTTTCCCGTGCTGACAAAGATTATAAGGTACTATTTAACATCCATACAGGCATTGATAGTACCATTCTCATACTCAAACACCGTTTGAAATATAATGAACAACGTCCAGAAATTAATATTATTATTGAGTACGGTGAGATACCTGAAATCAAGTGTTTTCCTGGAGAAATAAACCAAGTATTCATGAATATCATTGCCAATGCTATTGATGCATTAGATGAGTCAAATAAAGGACTTAGCTTTGCAGAAATTGTTGCCAATCCAAATCAAATTATAATTAAAACCTCCCTTGAAGGGCAGTATGTAAAAATTAGTATCGCTGATAATGGTAAAGGAATGTCGAAAGAAATCCAAGAAAAAGTATTCGATCGTTTATTTACTACTAAGGAAATTGGTAAAGGTACAGGATTAGGACTAGCGATCGCCCATCATATTGTTGTCAATAAACATGGTGGTAGTCTGCAAGTAAATTCAGAATTGGACAAAGGTACAGAATTTGCGATCGCACTCCCTATTGACGACATAAATGAAAATTGCAAAATCTCATAAAATAATGGCTCTTCAATCGAATTAGATATAAGTTGAAATCTTGCACCTATACGTATTAATAGCAATTTCCAATAAGAACCAGGTGATAAATTATACTTTCTTAAAATTTATTCAGTCTTCTTTGACAGTACTTTGTTTGTAATTTTGGGAATTTCAGTCCTAGTCGGTCTTACACTTACTTAGTACCAGATGTGTGTAATCCTATGGATATACCTCATTCAATGCTTTCGATAGATGCTTTAACCCTAGTAACTGGTAGATATTATAGTTCTACTGCGAATGTTGTGTAAGTTTTATTTATATTTATATTTAT
>JBCCDM010000055.1:0-20694 GCA_039030795.1 Cyanobacteria bacterium P01_A01_bin.84 | reverse complement strand
TCGGCTGCAGATGCCTCACGGACGCCTCCATTCTAGCCGTCGCCGCGACCTGCCCGCACCTCGTGAAGCTCAGCGGACCGCAAATAAACTTCTGCTGGATGTAGGGTCAACGCCACTGGTTTAGTCAGCACTAAAGAATTGGAAGTGGAGTCAGACATCTATCTCTTTAATATTGAATTCGCTTATCTAATTCATATTCCATCATCTGATGTACCTACATCAATATATAGCTAAGGCAGCCATGTAAAGTTATGTTGCGAGAACGTCTTTTCTCTTAATCCATTTTACCCAGGAGTCTTTCAATAATTATTATTTCGGCATTAAGAGTTTCGATCTAGTTTTTACGACTTTCTACAGTTCCATCTTTTTCCCGATCGCCTATCTTTGATCCTAATTCTGACAAACCCAAGCACCCCAATAAAACGGATGTGAAAGGGGTTTATCATCTTCGTGACAATCAATTTGGGTCTGCGCTGATAATTCTCGTAGTTTCAAAAGTTCTTTCAAAATTTCAATTCCTAAAGTAGATTGTCTCAATTCCAACACTGTAATATTACGAATATAGTTTTGAGCATTTTGTAACGCTTCAATAGCATCCATACCAGCTTGATAATTATCAAAAAAGCGTTCCATCAATAAAGCACTTGTTCTATCGGGTACTGGGAGCAAACTCATCACTAAGGATTTTGTACCAGCAACCGCAAATGCTCGACGCAAGCCAAACACTCCTTCACCAATCTTTATATCTCCTCTGGCTGTATTGCAGGCTAATAATACGGTAAGTTGGTTAGCTCGCAAGTCTAAATTGGCGATATCTTGGGCAAATACTATTCCTTTACCAGCGTTTTCTGGGGTAATTCCCCCAGATAGCCAGGTTTTAGCTCCTGCCAAAGCCAGAGCAGAGCGCATCATTGGGTTGGAGACTTGTTTGGTATCTTGTAAAAATAATCCGTGGGTAGCTATGAGCATTATTTGGGGACATTTACCATTGGTGAGGTGAGTTATATAGGCTTGTTTACCCGTGTATAGTTTTGCATCTTCTAGCTTTCTGGCAACGGTTTCACCCAGGAGTTTGGTGCTGATGGTGCGATTTAGATTTTCACTGTCAAATGTATCGATAAATTCTTTAGTCAAAGGTTGTTTTTGTTGCTGATTTTGTAATGGTGCAGCTAATTCAAAATCTGGATCTGCAATTACAATTGGTTTATCTGCAATATCTGTAGAATCAGAATCAGAGCGTAAAATATCTCTTCCAACTCCTAAATAGGAAACGGTATATTCATCCATTAATAAACGTTTACCAGTTTCATCTATGGGTAATATTTGCAACGGTACAGAGTTTAAATTACCATCGGCTGCAAATATTATTTTTTGGCAATTATTATCAATTTTTTCAATAATTGGAGATAATATCAGTTTACTGAGTTGAATCGAATCGGTAGGATTGTATTGTTTGATTTGTAGTTTAGGTTTGACGGAAATAGATTTTTTTAAGCCTAATGTCTGGGTATTGATATCGCATACTTGTAAACGAAATTTACTAATCAATTCATCAATTTTTTTCACTTCACCCAAGTCAATCATTTGTACTGCATGGGGTTTTCCGGCTGATAAAATGAAGGCGAGATAATGGAAGGATTGCCATTGTTTTTCTCCTTTAGCTCGGATGGCTTGGAAGTCAAAGATATCAATTTGTACGAATTCGATTAAGACTGAGTTTGTTGGTAAAGCTGATGTTACCGTTTCACGGTTGGGTATCTGTTGTGAAAGTTGGATTTCGGGTACCTGGGTGGCGATTTGCTTTTGCAGGTTGTCATATTGGTTTTGTAGCTGATTTAAATTGGTTTGATAGTTGTCAAGATTTCGGGTTTGACTGGCTGTAATTGTCAGATGTATGATTTGATTACTTAATTCTCGGAGTTGTTGGAATTTTTCTGTTAGATGCGGATATTTTCCGTTGTAGAAAGCTTGATTTTGAGCGGTGAGGGATGTTGCTGATAAACCTTTGCGTTTAAGAATGAAATCAAATGCTGAATTTATGGCTTCCTGTGAGTTGGGAAGATATTGGTAAATTAGAGATAGGAATAAATCGAAGTTGCCTCTAATTTTATCAATAAATGCTAAACGGTCGTTCTCTGAGCTAAAAGCAAAGACGTTACTAATTAATTTATCGTGGATATGGCTGGCTTGGATGCGGTAGGATAAAGCATCTTCATAACGTTTGATTGCAGCATATAAGGTTGATAAGTTATTCAAGCTAAATGCCACATCTGGGTGATTTTCTCCCAGCAATTGCTTTTTGAGGGATAAAGCTAAATCATAATATTTTTCAGCTTCTACATAAGTTATGGGGGAATCGGCTTGAGGGAGAGTTGTTTTACCTGCTTCTAGTTTATTTTCAGGAGCGAAACAGGAAGGACAAAAACAGCATACTTCTCCGGAGGTATCTTTGAGCAGTAATAGTAAATAACCTTGGATATTCAGGTTAACCTCGACTTGAATATAAGCACCCACACTTACCGATTTTTCGTAGCGACTGGGTGATTTTGTTCCCCAACCAAGGGTTTGTTCTTTGGCTAAAACTAATCCCATATCTTCTGTAGGGGAACCGAGTTTTATCAGCTGTAACCAAAGTTTATCTAAGGGGGTTGATTCTTCTGGAAATTCAGCAATATCTTGCCAATCTAAGTTTAATTCGTCACAAATTTTAATAAATAATTGGCGTTGAATCGGTTTACCGTTAAAGAATCGGTTGATGGTAGACCAAGCTGCAATACCATCTGCACTACCTTCATAGGACAAAGATTTTTGAGTCAGATTTCTACGCTCTAGAGCTGTTCGCAGTTTTTCTTGACCTTGTGATGATGCACTCAAAGAACGGTTGCTCATGATAATTCGAGATTGAAAAGAGAACCTGTCTTAAGTCATACACGAAGTCATATATCTGAGTCAATAACTCACATATGTAGTCATATACGCCACTGCAACAATGAAAGAAGTCAAAAACAAGTCAAAAGTCAAAAGTTAGAAGTCAAAAGATTTTTTCTTTTAATTTATACCAATTGTGTACTGTATAGCCTTCAGACTATAAGTCTGGGGCTACACAAACAAAGCCAGCTAAGGCTGGCTAAATATGTTGCATTGCAATACACGATTGATATTTTAATTGTTTCTTTGTCTTTTAATTTTGTCTTTTACTTTTGACTTTTGCCTTTTTACTTTTTACTTCAAAATGGTTATTTTTGAACAGCTACATTTTGCGTGGTTGCAGGTTCGTGCTGGGAGTAAGTCTGCTGGTATTGATGAGATTTCGGTTAATTTATTTGAGTCAAATCACTCTTATGAATTACGTAGAATTGAATCTCAAATCAAGCATGAAAGTTATAATCCTAGTCCTGCGAAGGGTTTTTATATACCGAAAAAAGATGGTAGCAAGCGTTTAATTGGTATTCCTACTGTTCGGGATAGAATTGTGCAGCGTTTGTTACTTGATGAGCTATATTTCCCTTTGGAGGATACGTTTATGGATTGTAGCTATGCTTACCGTCCGGGGCGTAATATTCAACAAGCTGTACAGCATTTATATGGATATTATCAATATCAACCAAAGTGGATTATTAAAACTGATATTGCCGATTTTTTCGATAATATTAATCTGGCTTTGCTGTTGACTTTTTTAGAAAATTTAGGAATTGAATCTACTGTATTACAGTTAATTGAACAGCAAATTAAATCGGGAATTATCATCAAGGGACAGTATCATAATTCTGGTAAAGGATTATTACAGGGTGGTGTTCTTTCCGGTGCTTTGGCTAATTTATATCTTACCGATTTTGATAGAAAGTGCTTGAAAAATGGTTTGAATTTAGTCCGCTATGGTGATGACTTTGTCATTGCTTGCAGCAGTTTTGGGGAAGCTAATCGAACTTTAGATAATATTTGCCGATGGTTAGGAAAAGTTTACCTAACTATTCAACCGGATAAAACCGAGATTTTTCATCCCGATGATGAGTTTATTTTCTTGGGATATCGCTTTGCTAAAGGTGAAGTTTATGCACCTCCACCTCCACCACCCAGACTAAAGGGCGAATGGGTAATTAATGATTCGGGAACTCGTTATTTTCGTCCCCAACATCGTCCCTATAAATTTAAATCTCATCCCCCAAAGTTTTGCGATATCAGTAAACCCAGCAATATACCCCAAGCACCAATTTCTCATCTTTGGCAGGATTCCATGTCTACTTTATACATTACCGACCAAGGCTCATATTTGAGCGTCAAAAATCGTCAATTTCAAGTTTCTTATCGTAGGGAGTTACGGATTAAAGTTCCCTCAACTAGGGTAACTAGTATTGTATTATTTGGCTGTTGTAATGTTTCTCATGGTGCAATTTCCTATGCTTTGCGGGGACGAATTCCGATTATGTATTTATCCCAAAAAGGCAGGTATTTCGGATATACGGGAGTGCAAAGTAATGCCAAGGTTGAGTATTTAATTCAGCAGGTAAAAAACTGTGCAAACCCTGTATTTGTGCGACAGCAAGCTGAAGCAATCGTTACTGCAAAATTGCATAATTCCCGCATATTATTAATGCGTTTAAATCGTCGTCGGGAAACCGATATTGCTCACAGAGCAATTGATTTAATCGAAATTCTTATGGATAGTTTATCCCAAGCCGAAAGTATGGATGCTTTGCGGGGATATGAAGGAAAAGCAGCGACAATTTATTTTCAAGGTTTGGGTTCTTTATTTACTGGAAAATTTACTTTTGATAAACGTACCAAACGTCCACCCACCGACCCTATTAATAGTTTAATGAGTTTGGGCTATACTTTATTAAGTCAGCAAGTTTTTTCTTTTGTACAAGGGGCTGGTTTACATACCCATTTTGGTAATTTACACGTCCCTCGGGATAATCATCCAGCTTTAGTATCGGATTTAATGGAAGAATTTCGCGCTCAAATAGTTGATTCTTTTGTTAGCTATTTAGTGAATAAAAAAATTCTCGATGAAGAAGATTTCACTCCCCCCGACGAACGTGGAGGTGTTTATTTACAAGCAAGTGCTTTGAAAAAATATCTTAAACATTGGGAAGAAAAGTTACGAACTGAAATTACTCATCCCAATACGGGTTATAAAGTAGCCTATCGTCGCTGTATTGAATTGCAGGTACGGGAATATATTGCTTGTTTGACTGGTGAAGTTGAGGTTTATCGTCCGATGATTTGGAAAATGTGAGGAAGTCAAAAGTACTTTTGTTAGTAAATCTAGCTTAAACAGTAACGTGGT
Source organism: Cyanobacteria bacterium P01_A01_bin.84 (assembly GCA_039030795.1). Lineage (GTDB taxonomy): Bacteria > Cyanobacteriota > Cyanobacteriia > Cyanobacteriales > Nostocaceae > JBCCDM01. Next base: position 15,404 of record JBCCDM010000055.1, on the reverse strand, counting down.
ATACCATTTGTGGGATAAGCAAAGTGTCTCAAATCCTTATTATTTCGTTCTATCCCACAAATCACTATCTATATATAGGTTTGGGGCTTGTTGGTGGAGTGTTTAATGCTAAGAATTATCAATTATCTTGGTGGAATGAGAGTATCCCACAAAAAACTGCTGTAGAATTCTATCCAGGTAACGCTTTCAGCGTATAGCCTTTAAACTTCTTCGGAAGTTGAACTAATGGAAACAACCCTGTAATTGACATATGGCTCTTACAATTGCTTCTTTAAACTTCTTCGGAAGTTGAACTAATGGAAACCGATTCATGAACACCCTAAGGGGAGTATTAGTCCCGTCTTTAAACTTCTTCGGAAGTTGAACTAATGGAAACCTCTAGGACTAAGCTCTGAGCAGAGACTGCTCGGTTTAACTTTAAACTTCTTCGGAAGTTGAACTAATGGAAACAAAAGTTCGTAGATTTTTTTTCTACTGTTTTTTCCGTTTTCCTTTAAACTTCTTCGGAAGTTGAACTAATGGAAACAAGTTAAATCTTCACCGAATCCTTGGACAGTATTACTTTAAACTTCTTCGGAAGTTGAACTAATGGAAACTTAGATACACTCATCGTAAAACCTTTGCCTAGAACGCTTTAAACTTCTTCGGAAGTTGAACTAATGGAAACAGTTTTGGACCTGCGACGATTTGGTCCAGCTCTTCGTCTTTAAACTTCTTCGGAAGTTGAACTAATGGAAACTGAAAGAAGTGTAGCAACAACAGCGGTAGCAACTTTGCTTTAAACTTCTTCGGAAGTTGAACTAATGGAAACTAAAGGAAGAAGCGCCTGTAAAAGCGCTTCTTCATCTCCTTTAAACTTCTTCGGAAGTTGAACTAATGGAAACAAAAGAAAAACATAAAAACGAAGCCCTCAAGGGCTTTAAACTTCTTCGGAAGTTGAACTAATGGAAACCTCGTACTCCTGTAGTATCGTCCTTTCAGACGCCTCCTTTAAACTTCTTCGGAAGTTGAACTAATGGAAACGTCTGTGTCAAACAAATAAGATACATCATCAACTAACTCACCACTTTAAACTTCTTCGGAAGTTGAACTAATGGAAACACTCTCTGGATCGCTCACGATCACATCCCCTAGAATTAGGCTTTAAACTTCTTCGGAAGTTGAACAAAAAACTTCATTTTTATAAAAAAAGACCCACTTCCTTTTCTGGAAATGGGACTTTATTTTGTGATTAAAAATTAAATAAAAGCTAATCTTTAAAAGTATAAGTAGAAAGGATAGTAAAAATATCAGAAATTAAACGGATAGGGGTATTGCAAACAGAATACCAAGGATATGTCTTAAGCAAATTTCAATGTTTATCTTCTAATGCCCTACTATTACCATAGGTATATATTACAATAGGTACTTTAGTATCAGATGCTCTTTTAAATACAGCTTTAAAATAATTGAAATCATCAGCAATGCCGAGTACTACAAGACATTGGCTATTTATACTATTCGTATGCATAATATTAGTACCAGACTTACGATGAACTGATTTAAACAAAGCATTATTTTCAATTTCATAAAATTCTGCTTCCATACCGCTACCAGTAGCATCATGTTTAGTTGGTGGGTCAAAAACAAAAATTTTTCTTTTAAAATTTCTAAAGAGCTTCATCTCTTTCTTGAAGATGAAGAAAAGAAATTTATAAGTAATAAATGCACCAATCGCAATTGAAATCAGGGTCAGTGTAAGACTTTTAAGCGCATCAAGACTAGTTAAATTTTTTAAAATATTTTGAATATCCATAATATTTTTCGCATAATTATACTAGATAAATATATAAATCAAGGACTCACACCGAATAAATGTATTGCTCCTTCTATATAGTTATTTAAATCACTCAAAAATTGAGAACGAATATGATTTGATTGTGGTGATTTTCCACCCATAAACAAACAAACAATTTCTTGGGAATCTACACCTATTTCTTTGTTGGGAATATTAACTCGTTTAATACTTGCCCAAGAACAGTGAGGATTACTGTTCGCAGCATTACCTCCAATATCTGGATTACGTTTATATTTTCTAGGAGCTTTTTCTTGGTAAATTAAATACATCCCGTCTCCACGGGTGAATTCCGCATCAGTTTCTAACCACTCAAAATCACCTTCATCAATTGGATTTTCTTCGGGTCCCGGAACTAGATATACTGCACAAGTTTGCGGGGAAAATACTTCCGCTGCTAATGATTTATTAGCATTAACATTAACTCTACTACCCCAGCGTAACCGTACTTCTTCTAACCATTTTTTATATGTAGAATTCCAAGCTTCTGATTTAGGTGGTAAACCAAAATTTTTGATTTGTTTTTCTCCTTCTTGATTGGTAAATCTATGTCTTATTACTAAATGACATCCTCTTGCTGCGGCTTTACCATTATTCATATGAAATATATGTAATGGTCTTCGCCAACCTCTACCAACTCCTCCACAACTCACAGCAAATTTGATTATTGGTAGAATAATTTTGTTGAGGATATCTTTTGGTGCCCTAACTTGTAATTTACCTTTCCAAATATAAAAGTAAGGTTCGTTTATAGATTTTTCTCCCCAAATTTCTCTCCCTTTAATCATACGAATTTGTACGCAACCTTTACGGGTATTTGGTTCAATAACTCCCATTAATTCCGATAGGGTTTCTTCGGCATTTTCTTTTGACATTACACCCAAAAGAAACCGCAAAACCCAAGAGCGTAACCATCCGCGCCAATGGGGAGGTCGTAATTCTTGTTCATCTCTATCAATACCAGCGCATCCTTGACTATAAAGAGTAAAATCAAATTCTTTTGTAGTAATACCATTTTCTCTTTGTAGCTGACGCAATTCTGTAGTCGGTTTAAAACTGCTGGGTGGTTTAATTTGTCCGTATCCCGCAGAGGTACGACTACCAACTCCATGAGTTTTCAATGCTTGCTGCAACCATTCCCAAACTGTCTCTACATCTTGAGCGGTTGCTTTACCAGGAATTCCGCGAATCGCTACCGTTACAGGAATAGTATTTTCACCATTTCCCAAAGTGTAAACAGAAAGTGGTTTACTTTGTTTTTCGTGATCGTGATAAACTTGGAAATCTTGCTGGGGGTTGACTATATCTAAGGTAAGTCTAGTAGGTTCTGGCGACCATGCGTCAAAAAATTCGATTTTACCGGCTCGGATTGTATTATCTTCTTGATAACCCAGTAATTCATACATTTGCTCGCGAATACTCGGACGCTCCATAGCCCAAGCTCGGACAATTCCCCGAATTGAAGAACCAGGGATATAGCCATTTAAGGGAAGTTCAGGAATTTTTTCTAAATTTTGGTCTAATTTGCGTTTATCTTCAGGTCTACCATTATCAACATACCAAACATCACAAGGCTCACCAGCAGAAACCATCGTTTCAACATCAGGATGGGGAAAGGAACCAACTTTACTTCTCCACAGCAAAGTAAAAGTACCTTTTTTAAATAAATCTGATATTCCGCGCTGCTGATGCTGCTTTTCTAATAATTCAATAAGTTTGGGTGCTGTGTACATGGGGAAGTTAAAAGAAAGAATAAATCAGTAGGGTGCTGTGACGGTTACGGTAATCTATTAAACCTAATGAAATGATTTGTGGATACCGTCACGCACCACAGAAGTCAAAAGTTAAAGGTCAAAAATATATGCTTTTCTGCGCTAAAGCGCAACTACGAACGAATATTTATTCCTATCCAGAATAAGCTCTTGCCCAAAAATTCCAATGATTGGATAAAACCATTGCTTTGCGCCAAGTTGTCATATATTGGGCTGGTTCATTCTTTACCATCTCAACTACTGTATCGCGTAATTGCTCCTCTGAAGGTGGGTTGTCGGGGTTAATAAGCTGTCCGAGCAATGATTTCCAAACTGGAAGAATTCGCGATCGCACTATTCCCCCTTGAGCATTTTGTTGATTTACATAAGCTGCTGCTGAAAGTAAACCAAATACTCGTAAATGCTGAGATAACCTTAAAATCGCATTTAATTCTTCTTTGGTAATTACATTACTAGCGCTGCTAGAAAGATATCCTTGAATATGTTGGTGAGCAGTAAGGCTCATTTGTTCTGGCTTAACCATGATGAATAAGTAAAAAGTAAAAAAAGGGAATAATCCCATTCTTGAAATTAATTCCAAGACTCATAAACAAAGACTTTAAAACGCACTAAAATTTGTTACTTAGTCGTCTTCAGACGACTTTTGCTATTAGCCGGGGAATTGCATTCCCCGGTAAAATATTTGATATACCTTCAACCCGCTCCTACAGCAATAGATTCATCAACGGATTCAGCAGCAGACTCAGATGCAGATTGATTTGTATCTTTAACAGGAACAGCTTGATTATTTACCCAACCTTGCACCCATCCCCTACCAACGTTAGCTTGTCCGCCGATTTGAAATAAACCTGTAAGAATGTCTATTAAATAATTATGCTCGGTTTCTGTAACGGGATTATTCTTGTTTAGTTTATAACCCCAGGAATAATAAAGAATGGTATCCCTAGGAATACATACATCTGTCCAAAATATTTCAGCACTACCTTCACTGTTGTTTTCATTTTCATCCTCGTTTTCGTTTTCTTCAGCTTTGGTAAGCTTGTTACGAATTTGCGTCCATAGAGAATGTTCCATTAAGGTTTGAAAATCGCTATCGGAAAGAACAATGCGGTTTTTATTCCAGGTAGATTTAACCTCACTATCAAGGGAGTTATGCCAATCTCCAGCAAGTGCGATCGCCTTTTTCTGTGATTCATTGAGTGGTGAAATTTGGAGTTGAGCATCAGCAACATAATAAGTCCCTGTTTGCGTTCCTACAGGATGGCTGGGAAAATTAGTTATGGGCTGTTTAGATAATAATGCATGGTCGCGAATTAAAGAATGGCAACTTACCCAAGTAAATATACCGTTATTCTTGGTTCCCATAGTTCGCATTGGTATCCAAAGTAAACGAGCATCACCAAACCAGACTTGATGAACTCCCATTTGCCCATCTGCGGTTAATTCTTTACCAAATAATTTATCTGCAATATTCGGATTAACAGAATTAACATCCCAACGCAAACTACCACGCAGCGATGAACCAGGAATGTAAGGAAATTCGGTATGTGCTTCGCGGACAATATCTAATATATTTCCTAAATCTCCTTCACCACCACAATGGATTGGTGCCAAGCTATAAAGATATCCAGTACGAAAATCATTCATTTATTTTACTTTCCCCACAATAATTTTCCATAATTCAACTTTTTAAAAGTCTTTAACCAGTTTGTCTCACCATCTGGTAAAACTTGCCTATCGGTTGGTAATTCATCATTAAATAAATACACCGTTCCCGGTGGAACAAATGCACGCTGCGGTAAAAAAGCAAATTCTTCTCTGGTTAGTTTATCTTTAACATCTTTACGAAATGTCGATACACCACCCCAAAGTAAAGCCTTATCCGTCGCGCAAGCTTGTAAATTATCCTTCCAATCTTGTGGATAACAACCATATTTGGATTCTTCAACTAAGGCTAATCCTGGAGTTAAAAGATAAGCATATTTAGATTTATTTATAGAATCATTTGCTGTATAATTATTAGAAGATAAATAATTTAATTGCTTTTTTAAAGTGGTATTTAGCTCATCTCCTTCCAAGTTTAATTTATTAATTAAAGCTCGATGTCCCTCACCTCCCAAACGAACAACATTTTCCGAAATATCACCACTAAATCCAGCTACCAAACTCCATCCTTCCCTTAACCTAACTGCAACTTCTGTAAAATAACCTTCGCTATCTTTTACTTGTCGTTTATCAAGCTGCATTTGGGTATGAGGTAAAACTTGGTTATCCCAAGGATTATTAGTAAAATCATCTTTAGCCCAATTACAATTATCTTTTTCAGAATTAAGATAATCAAACAAAGCTTCAGCCTTAATCCAAGGTTTGGGAGGACTAATCGTTCCATCCCATTTTTTATTGACAACCAAAGGCTTTATTTGCTCATCACTAAATACCAAATGCTTCCATATTTCCGAATCGCTACTAACGGGTTGTAAACGATGGATTTCTACCCAGCCATCACTTGCAACCTTGCGGTCAACTCCTTTAGGATAAAGACATACCAAATCTTTTGGTGTAGGCAACCATAAGGTATTATCTTTATCTAATAAAAAAGCACCGATAAAATCTAAATTACGTTGATTACGCTGTTCTTTAGAATTACTCTTTATCAAACAAGAGCGTAAAGCTTGAAAAACCGTAATTGGCATCGGTGGAAACAAACCTTTTGCCCAAGAACCTTCACCAGGACTAAACGGTTTGCTATCTCGAAATAATAAAATATCTAATGGAGTGATTTTGTACCAGTGCATTTTAAGTCAAAAGTGAAAAGTTAAAAGTTACAGCCTTTTTCATCTTTGTGAGATACAAATCATATTGTTAAAAGGCAGTAGGCAGTAGGCAGTAGGCAGTAGGCAGTAGGCAGTAGTTTGCGTACCTCATTTAAGTGCAATCTGCTGTAAAAGTCAAAAGAAAGAGATTAAAGAAAATGATTAATATTCATCAGTCGTATTTATATGAATTCTGTGATTAGACTAAGAATTAATTCCTAGGTGGATTAAAATTTGAACTTGATTAGCTGAAAGATTCATTCTCATATTTATAGAATTACGTTTTTTCGTTTTTACTTAATATTATGCGTGACGGTATAAGTACTTTATTCGATTATGTTCGATAGATTATTTTAACTGTCACAGAACTCTAAGTTTTTTTGACTTTTGACTTTTGACTTAACTGACTCCAATTAAACCTTTCAACTCGTTTATCAATCCAAAAAGCGGTAAATCTAAGAATTTTACCCAAATCTTCTGGTTCAATTCCTACGGGTTTGTATTTACTGTTTTGAATTTTCTGAATTTTCTGCTCAAAACTCAAATTAACCGAATTTTCTAAATTATCTTTAGCCCATTTCTCTATCACCTCTTTCACCCAATCTTCCCAACTAATTAACCATTGCTCAATTTTTTCAAATACTTTATCAAATTGCTTATTTTCATCCCGATTATCCATAATTACCCTTGCAGCTTTTGAGAATAAATAATGATGTTCGGTAATTGAAGCACGACGGGGTAATTCTTCGGCTAAACGATATAACAGGGGAGTAAGTTTTTCTTGATATTTCTCATAATCTTTTACCCAACTCCACCACTCAGCCAGCAACTTTCCTTTCATCAATGCTTCTAACTGGTTTCCACCACCGTATATAACCCGGAAGCAAAGTCCGTCTTTACCAGTAATTTTCTTTGCTCTCCCCGATTCTGCATCCCATAGACTTTCTAAAACCGTTGGTAAAGGAACGCTTTTATGAGCAAATACCACACCAGCGCTCATGGTTGCATTTTTTCCCATCGTAAAATGAGGACGTTGGGCTAAATCTTTTACCTTTTCTACTCCTGTTTTGGGATACCAATAACCAGTAGTATCGGAATCAGATGTACTATTATGATTATTCTCAAATTCTGCGTAAGGGTCATCACCACCACACCAAGCAGAACGCAGAGATAGTAAATATTCCGGTAAATCTTCAATCGGTAGCATTACCATCACATCATCACCACCACTGTAAACAACTCGACCGCAAAAACGTTGTTCTGTCAGGTAGGGAACCAAACGATTAGAAAAATCCAACAACGCTCGGTTTAAACCAACGTGGGTCGCTGGTCCCATACGTTTATCAGTATGATTGATAAAATTTTCAAATTGGCTGTGGTTGAATTGCTCACCTGTTTTATCGACAGCATTATCTTCTACATAAGAATTATATTTCTCTAACTTCTTTCCAGAAACATAATCCCCCATTCCATCACCATCAGCCAGAAGAACCACCCACCAATCAGCAGGACTTCCTTCACCAAAACCTGTTTCCCTATGAGCTTGGTTGACTAATTCCTTCAGCTTTCGAGCGTCATCGGTTTTCAAACCCATGTCATCAGCAAGCCATTTACTAGAAAACATAACACCGTTATAATAACCGTCTGAATTGTTATTTTGATTATTATTCGGATTAATTTTCTTATCTGTTTTCAATACATGAGAAGCACGATGAGTTATAGAATCAAAAAATCTACGGTATCTGTTTGAAAAGTGATTTTTTATTTTGTCACTGAGTAGCTGCCTATATTCAGAAGTTATATCGTGATTATCATCGTAGATAAATCTTGCTGATGCAATCGAACTTGAATTAGGAAATCGTATTAACTGTTCGTAAATAATTTGGTTTTCTTCAACTAGCTGAAATGCTTTTTCTTCTTCTGCTGGAAGCGATTTTATTTTTTTTATAATTGAATTAATATCAATTCCCAAATCTTCAGCAACTCCCCCATAAACCCAAGCCATACGCTTAGTTATTTCCAATGCATTCAGTTTTTCTGAACCATTGAATAAACCGGGATATGCTAACTTCATTACATACCAAAACAAGCGCATCGAACCTGAAACTTGTCCCCTTCCTTCGCGGAATTTATCCCAATTAAATCTCGGATGAACCGCGCTAAATTTACCAGAAATCGTCGAGCGCTCCCCCGGTGCTGTGGGAATTTCCCAGTTACGGGTATATTTGACATTATTTAAGCACAATCCCAAACGTTGCTGAATACTACCCCACCAAGTACCAACATTAAATTGTCGATAAAAATCTAATTCAAATTTATCGGGAAAATTTTCAACAGTTGGTTGAGCAATATTATCTTGATTTTTCAGCCAGCTATCATTAAAATAATTACTACTATCTTTTTCAATTGATAAATCTGAACCTGGATTTCCTAAAGGTATGGCAGTCCAATAAGGTTCCCAAGTATTTTTAAGTTGAACTTCCCATAACTTTCTCCATTCCCAGCAACCATGTTTATTTTGATCTCTAAGGTCTGTTAATTCCTTGAGATATTTCTTAAATTCATCTGGATTATTTTCTATTTCTGGAAATACTTCTTTAACTATTGACTTTAATTCTTCCTCATTATTATCCTGAAGAAAATTAGTAACTTTGTCTCGAATATCTTTTCTTACTTTCTCACCAATTCCAACCCATTCTTTTCTTAATTTATTACCAAGATATTTTCCCCATCTTTGAGCATTTTCTTTCCCCGGAACCAAAACAGTAATTGTATTCGGAAGACCTGCGGTACTCAAACTTGTAGATAATTTATCATCAAAACGACTCACAGGATTTTTACCGTTTTGTAGCTTTTCAAAATCTGTTTTAAAGTCGGGATATTCCTTGATAATCAACGCATCGATAATTTCCTGACTCCAAAGCGACGGAACAATCAAAGCATCGGGACCAATTTTTTTAGCAATATACCAACATAACTTACTGCTAAGGTAGTGAAGTAAATATGAACCAGCCCAAAAATCGACAAATTTCCGCGAAGACTTGATAAATTCCTGTACCGGAGAGAAAGAAAACAACACTAAATAAGGAGTTTTTGGTTTATCTCCATCTTTCCAACCTCTAGGAAACATTGCACCAGTCAAAGCCGAAACCGCACTTTGATGAGAGTGTAGCGGACAATCCGGTAAAACCATATGAACCGGAAACAGCAACGCATCCTGCTGTTGATTCGCGAAAAGTTCGGGATAAAACCGCCAAAACCACCAAAATACTTTTTTAGCTTCTGGTTCGTTCTTGATAAAATCAATATTCGGTTGATTTTCAGCTTTTAGTGAAATTATATTTTGTTTTTGACCACTGATTGGGTGACAAGCTCTAACTCCTTCCGAATTTTTTTTATTATCCACAGATGGAAGATTTAAATGGTCGCTCGATGAAGCAATATCTTGTGCTTTCCTACCTCTCTCCCACCAATTATGAAGTTCATCTAAGTTCTTTTGGATACAAGCTAACTCTGAAACTACACCATTATCCCAATCTCCTGATTGAGGCAGTTGTAGTAGTGCATATAACTTTCGTTGGTAGAAGTCCATATATTTTTATTTTATAAATAAAGTCCAAGGTATTGAAATATCAATATCTCAGCCTCTAACTTATATCCCTGATTTTCACCAGAGATTTTTTACCATCAAATGAATACTTCCTTAGCCTGAGTATTTATTCCGGAAAAACACTGATAAAAAATCATACCATTTTTGTAAAATGGATGGAAATACTTACAAACAAATTTTTGACTTTTGACTTTATTTTGTGGGATAAGCAAAGTAGCTCAAACCCCTATTCTTGCGTTTTATCCCACAAATCCCTTGCTGTGTATAAGTTTGAGCCTTGGTCGTTATGGTCTTATTGATAATAATTATCAACTATTCGGGTCAAATTTTGCATCCCACGAAAAGTTGCTGTAGAATCACTACCAGGCAAAGCTTATAGAGGCTAGTCTTTTAACTTCTTCGGAAGTTGAACTAATGGAAACACTAAAGTCATTATGGGTAATAACGCCCCCCAAAAATTCTTTTAACTTCTTCGGAAGTTGAACTAATGGAAACAGTAGATTGTTGCTTTTGCTCTCGCATTCACTTCCACTTTTAACTTCTTCGGAAGTTGAACTAATGGAAACGTTTGTAAGAAAATTTTCAGAAAATCTACAGTTTTTTTGTTTTCTTTTAACTTCTTCGGAAGTTGAACTAATGGAAACGTCTGCATTTCTGCACGGTCGCATTTCTCACTTTTCTTCTTTTAACTTCTTCGGAAGTTGAACTAATGGAAATAGCAACAGATGACTATTGCCTTTCCTTAGATAAAACTTTGAAAATAGTAGTAAAAAATCTGGTATTGTTGAGTTTCTCTTTGTTCAACCCAACCTACGTATATTTCTAGCTACTTTGAAATTCGGAAATCAAATATCAAATAGAGGTCGTAGATGCTTTCCACGACCTCTTTTCATGCTTATTTTCAAACTCAAATACAAACTCATATAACTCATATACATACACAAATACTCACCTGGGAATATGGAATTAAGTCAATCAAGTAAACAGTAAAAATAAATCTGATTTATAAATTTTGACTGTTTACTTCTAACTTTTGACTTTAAATCCTTTCATTCCTCATAATTATGTCCACAATTTATATAACCGAACGGAACATATCTTTTAAAGTTCAAAGTCGCTATTTAAAGGTTTTCCACAACCACAAACAGCGCTTTTATATTCCCACTCGTAATATTAGCCAATTTATTGTTTTTGGTAATATCAAATTACCAAAGCAAGTTATCCAAATTGTTCGTTTAAATCAAATTCCTGTTTTGTATCTAACTCAAAGCGGTGAATTTTTAGGAAGAGTAGAAAATCCATCGGCAACACAACCAAAATATCTCAGATATCAACAACAAAGTATCAATAATACCGAATTTAATCGCGCTACTGCTGAAAGTATGATTTGGGCTAAACTGCACAATCAACATACTTCTTTGCAAAATTGGACTCGTAATTACACTAGCTACGAAACTAAACGCGCATTAGATTATTTAACTTTGTTGATGGATAATCTACCAATTGCACCTTCTATCAACGATTTACAGGATTTTTGCACCGAAGCAGATAGGGTTTATTACTGTACTTTTGCTTCTCTGCTCAAGTTTCATAGCAACGGACATGGTAAATATACAAGTAAATTCCTGCACTTAGGAAATCAATTACTGGTTCAATATATCTATACCTTGCTCAATACTGCTGGACTTCATCCCGATTACGGAATTTTTCACGATGACGGATATTATGAACTACCTTTAGCTTGGGACTTTGCAGCAGAATTTCGCGCTCCGATTGTTGATGATTTGCTGTTGAATTTTGCTCGTAATCTATATAAAAACAACGGTAACTCCAAGAAACCAACTACCCTTCTCAAGCGTTTTCTACAATCCTGGGAAGCTAAATTAAAAACCTTCATTCTGCATCCTTACGCTGGAGAAATCAGCTACCGTCAGTGTATGGATTTGCAGGTTAAGGAATACATCAAGTCTTTGTTGGGAGATGTGGAATATTATCGTCCTTTGGCTTTGAAATTTCATCCAGAGCAAAGTAGTTTCACCAAAGTAATTAAAAACCAAAAACCAGCGTTAACCTTGGTGAAATAATCATGTTTTATCTTGTTTGTTACGACATCGTTAGCGATACTCGACGCAACAAAGTGTCAAAACTTCTGGAAAGTTATGGTTTGCGAGTCCAAAAGTCAGTTTTTGAATGCGTTTTAGACGAGGAACAGTACAAAAAAATCTCCAAACTATTGATGCGACTCGTCAACAAACGCGAAGACCAAGTTAGATTTTATCCCATGTCTGCACACAATCGTTGCAAAATCGCAGTAGTTGGAACTAAGCCGGAATTTTCCATTGATGATGCTGCGTTTATTGTTTGATTGCAATGCTCTAATTACTTTCTAAATCTTTTTCAAATTCAATGAATAACTATCAAAAAGCACGCGCTCCACCGTTGTGTTGAGGTTTTAATGCGCTTTCGGTCAAATGTAGTATTTGGAAACAATTGAATGCAGGTTAAATCTGTCAAGTTTGGTTTAGTTTTTACTGCAAAATTACGAAAACAACTTGATGAATTACCGAAAAAAGACCGCAAGCAATATAATAAAGCTTTTGAAATTTTAGCAAAATCAGGACCTACTTATCGTAGCTTAAGAACTCATCGATATCGCTGTAAAAATAATAATGTTTGGAGTTCTTCAGCATCGATGGCTAAACGATTTTACTGGCGATATACGGATAAGAAAAACATTATTGTAATGTATATCGATTCCCATTGATTAATCAAATAGCAGAATCATAATTCTTAGGCTCGTAGTTGCGCTAACCCTGTCTTATCAAAAGACATTGAAAGGACTAAAGCCCAACTACAAACCTTTTCATTTCATTATCATCTCTTAAGGTGTAAAAATGCGAAAACCAAACACGTTAGGAGAACGCGAATTACATCTAATTAGAACTTATAGTCTCTGGAATTTTCGGATGACTCCAATCGAATTCTATACAAAATGGGATGTAAGTTACGAGCAAATCGCTTCAATCTGCTATCGTTCCGATTCCACCGTCAGAGGTTGGTTTAGACATGGAAAAAATAAACGTTATCCTAACCGTAATGATTTATTTAATTTAGCGTTAATGGATTTTTTCTTGGAACATTTCGAGGAGATTCCCGAACATTTACGCCGATTGTTATTTTCTAATCATACATAGCAATTGAAATCAAAATTTCCCTCTCCTTGACAAAGAAAGGGATTGAGAAGCCAGTGCGTTGCGCGGGTTCCCCGCGTTGTAGAAACTGGCGTTCCGTTGTAGCAAGTGGCGTGGTGAGGTTTAATGAATGTGACAATTCCAATAAATAAACACATAATAAAATATTTGTCAATATCAAGCCGACCTTTTTAATATTGTTCTCCTGAATTAACTTGAAGATAAGCAATTCAAAAGCCATTTATTCATCCGAATTGCACTACTTTTGGGAGATATATATGACCTATTTTAAGCAATTACATCCCTGGTGTATAGTTCGCACTTTGCCAAGCAAGGAGTGTATTTTAATCGCGAGATTTCGCCGAAGGGATGATGCACTTGCTTACCTCGAAGTATTGCGAAGAAAGATGAATAGAACTAAGTTTATGGTGATGTTTAATCATCAAACTTGAACTGCTTGACTTCCTTTGAAGTCGAACTAATGGAAACCAAATGGTTGATTTTAAGCATTCAAAATTAATACCCAATTTTTTATTATTGGGTATTTTCTTTAAACTTAAGGAGTTATGTAATTAAATTTTAAATTTTAACTTCTTAAAAACTTATTATAAGAATCAGCCACATAAGCCGAATCAACCACGGTACCCATCAAATTCACTGGTGTATTTGCAGAAGCATAGTATTTGACTTTTTCCGACAATTCATCAATGGCATTTATACGTTGCTTACCTGGACGAATATAAACTATTAAAACAGCTTTACTCGGAACTAGCTTAACAATTTTATTAATTTTATCAGCAGCTTTCGTTTGTATCAATAAAGGAATATCAACTCCTTGAGAGTTTTTCTCCACATCGCTAATTAATTGATAATTCACCAAATCTAAAACCACAACATTACCAGAAACTCTAATTCGTTTAGAAGTATCTAAAATTCGCGTATCTTTAAAACCTCTTTCAGCCAGTAATAAATATTCTTCTGGGTAATCATCAACAGTCAGTACTTCATCTTGAGGAACAATATAATCAACAGATATATTCCCCAGTATTTCTTCCCGATCCAGAATTTGTTTCAACTTATCAACCTGCTGCCCAACAACTGTACTTACTGATGCTTGTAACTTCCTTTCAACTTCATTTCGCACCATTTGACGTGCTTCTTTTAGGCTTTGATTAAAAAAGTAAATGCTTACAGCTCCAACTACGGCGAAAATTATTCCTAATACCACAAATGAGAGATTAATTGCATTGACAAAACTGCCGAAACTATTATTTAAGCGGGTATTAGTATCTTGTAAAAACTGGATTTGACTTTTTAGTAATTCGATATCAGTAACAGGAGTTGCTGATGGTTTTGGTGTTGCTGTAGGAGTTGGAGTAGCTTGAGCTATAAAGAGGTAAATTTGTAGCAGCCAAATTTGAGGTAGATTGAATAAGTGGGATAGATACATATTTATTTCTGCTAGAACAAAGCAAAAGTTAAGAGTAATTCATCAAGAAGTCTTATTCTATAATCTTTTTAGTCATTTAACGTGATGCTCCCGCTAACGGAGGAACGGTCGGGAGCAGAACCTTTTCTCTTAATCCATTTTCAATACAATTCTTTCATACACAACATCCTATGTTTACATTAACTATTGATAGTTCATTTGTACGATGCATAAATCTTAAACACTTTACTTATAACGATTATAAGTATAGGCACTAGCGGTATATATAAAGAGAATAAAGGTAGTGACTATAGAAAAATAAAATAAACTACCACCTATAAAATAAGCACTAAAAAGTAATGATTCATCCGTACTTGGTATGCTAATTAAATATTAAGGCAGTAGGCAGTGGGAATGAGTAATGAGTAATGAGTAATGAGTAATGAGTAATGAGTGATGAGTGATGAGTTGAGTAATCAAGTAAAATTGAATTACTACATTCTTTTTTATTATTAATCATAATGAAAATATCAGTATTCAAGAAAGAACAGAAAATGGGAGCATTCAGAGTTATCAAAGCTTATTCTGAACTAAATAAAAGACCCTGTGATGATACTATTAAGGTCTTTGAACAATTTTTGAGGAGCGGAACATCAATCGGTGCAAACTGCTCAGAAGCTAAATATGCACAATCATGTAAAGACTTTATCAATAAGTATTCTATAGCTTTAAAAGAAGCTAATGAAACTCTTTAT
>JBCCDM010000054.1:0-20713 GCA_039030795.1 Cyanobacteria bacterium P01_A01_bin.84 | reverse complement strand
TTTTAAATAGGATTTTATCCATGAATGAATTGATGAATTCATGAGTAAAATCAAGTATATAATTCCCATAAAATTAGTATTAAGAAGGAAACTATATACATCCAGCTATTTATAAAAAAATATTCGTTGATGTAGGGGGAAATTATAATAGGAAACAAAAAAAGCTGAAATTTATCAGCCCACATCTAGCCGCCGACAGAAAAACATTAACTAATTTTACTATATATTAGCTTAATCAGAATTATTCTAAATTTATGAAGAGAAAAAATAATTTGATTTTTTGAATAAAAAATAGATTCATCATGATAGAACATTATGGATTAAAATCAATGCAAAATGGTGTAGGCTAATATCAATAAGCTACACTTGTTATTAAATTAGTTATGGAATAACTATATACAGCCAGCCATTTTATTAGATGAGTGGCTACATATATTTATTCGATTTATTCCCTGGTAATAGAGAATAAGAGATAAATATACTGCTTACACTTTCAATAGAATTTAAATAATTGATACATTGAATGGTATAAATTATTTATGATTTTTAGAAAATATATAGGCATCTTACGTAATTTCTAAGAAGTATGTTGTAGAAATGCAGTAGTGTTAATACCAACTTAAACAAACAATGGGATAACAAATTTCCGTAAAGAGTTTTTATAAGCCATCTCTACGAAGTGATATGTTGCAATCATATATTGAATCAGCATAAGTTTTTACGGTAGATGTAATATTCATGAGTTACCCAGAAGTCTTACAGAAGATACTTTCTAAATTGGATATTCTAACTTAAATAGTCTAATTTGGATATGTATTTAGATTGTTATCTAAATATTACCTTTAAATATTTCCTCTAAGTAGCTCTCTTGATAATTTGAACAACTACAATTATTATATTAAATTTACCCTTTTCAGAAAAATTACACATTTTTACTTAGATTGGTAGATAAGCATTTCTTCGATTGATATACTCATATGTAGCATACAATACTAGTTGTATCGTATCGTATTCATACTGGTATTCAATAGTAAAAATACGGAATTACGCTAATTTGCCTTTCCCGAAATATAATATTCTAAAAACCTGATTAACTTATATTGCTGGAAATTTTGGGCAAATTCACTGACTTTCTGAAGAAACGCAATATATTTACCCTCTGATTGTTCCAAATACTCTGCTTGCTGGACGATAGCTTCAATATCCCCTATTTTTGCTAAATGTAACAGCTTAGTCATTTCTTGACTGGATGGTGCAATGATAGAATCACTCGAATCATTATTTTGAGTCGTAGATGGTTGCTGTTGATTGTCTTCAGATAACGGAGATAATTCACATGAAGATGGATAAATCCACTCTAATTCCAAGAACTGTGTTATGGACTCTAGAAGTAGCTTAAAATCTACAGGCTTTGATAAAAAAGCATTACATCCAGTACGATAACTCGACAGTTGAGTATCGAACATTGCATTAGCAGAAATAGCAATAATTGGTATATCTTGAAGTTGAGGATGGCTTCGTATAGCTCTTGTCATTTCTAAACCATCCATTACTGGCATTATGATGTCTAATAAAATTAAACCTGGCTGAATATTTTCAGCTTTCTCCAAACCTTCCTGACCATTACTAGCTTCGGTAATCTCAAAACCCAATTTTTCTAGATAATTAACAATCACAGCACGATTTATATTATTATCATCTACAACTAATATTTTTGGATGCTCCCCTTTGATACCTACGGGTTGCTGTTGTAAATGATTAGATGTCGGGATCGGAACCTCAAGGTTGTTTGTTTCCCATAAGGCAAGGTCAAAATAGAATGTACTACCTTGATTGGGATTTGCAATCACATGAATGTCTTCTCCCATTAATTGCATAATTTTCTGACTAATAGTTAAACCCAGTCCGCTACCCTCATTAGGAAAATTATTATTCATTAACTGATGGAAAGGTAGAAATATATCAGCAATTTTATCTGAGTCAATACCAACCCCTGTATCCTGAATCTGAAAACGAATTTTATGAGTTTTATTTAACTGAATTTGTGTTGTTTCTATTACCGTTTCTTCACAGTCTTTTTCAAAGTCTTCTAGATAACCGATATTGAAATTAACCCTACCTTCTTCAGTAAATTTGACAGCGTTACCTAGTAAATTAAGTAACACTTGTCTCAGACGGGTTTCATCGCATCGAATAGTTGCAGGAAGGTGAGATAAAGCCCGATACTGAAATTTAATATTCTTTTGTTGAGCGCGGACGTTGATAATAGAAACAATTCTTTCTATAAAGGGAGAAAAGGGAATATCCTTGAGTTCTAATTCTAATTTATTCGCTTCAATTTTTGACAAATTTAGGATATCATTCAGCAGTGTTAGTAAATGCTCGCCAGATTGATAAATAGTATCTACTTCTTGATGTTGTTTGCTGTTAAGACTTGTATCTTGTTTTAGAATTTGAGCAAAGCCTAAGATTCCATTTAAAGGTGTTCTTAATTCGTGACTCATATGAGCAATGAAAGAGCTTTTTGCTTGGTTTGCGCTCTCTGCTGCTTCTTTGGCACGAGATAATTGTGCAGTACGTTCAACGACTCTTTTTTCTAATTGATGATTAGCTTGATGAAGCTGTTCCTTAGCATTTCTGATTTCGGTAATATCAATACATGAACCAATGTAACCAATTATTTCTCCTTGGGAATTGAAGCGGGGTACTTGTTTTCCTAGCATCCAATAATATTTTCCGTCGATCCCTTGAATGCGAAATTGTAGTTGAATTGGTTGAGTTTCTGCATCAACCATAGATACCTTTGAATTTATCCCATTTTCTATGACTGGATAGAAGGATTTGCGACAAGAAGGATGAATGTTCTCAAACCAGCCTAATTCAAGCTGTTCTTCTAACGTCCGTCCAGTAAACTCCAACCATGCTTTATTAAAAAATACCCCTTTTTGTTTTGCGTCGGACATCCAAATAAGGACGGGGGCATTATCAGCCATGATTTTAAAACGATTTTCGCTTTCTCGTAAAGCAGCTTCTGCCTTTTTACGTTCGGTAACGTCAATAATTACTGCTCGGGTACGTATTATCTCTCCATTTTCATCTTTGTCAGCAATCCCACTCATCAGTGTATCTATAACTTCTCCACTCTTACAAATGAATGTATAAGGAATATCCCAACAGCTACCCGTACGGAAAAACTCTGGTAAAATCTCTTGTTCAGCGTAGTGACGAGACTCTGGAGTCAGGAAGTCTATTGATTTTCTACCAATTACTTCTTGACGTTGATAACCAAGTTTATCTAACCAGTAATCACTTACATCAAGTATAAAGCCACCTTTATCCATGGAATGAAGCATTACAGGAGTTTCTAAGTAAAGACGACGAAACCGTTGTTCGCTCTCCTTCAAAGCAACCTCTGCTTGCTTGCGATCGCTGATATCTCGAATTAGTTTCAGAAAACCAAAAACATTTCCTTGGGAGTCTTTGACTTCACACCCAACAATTTCACTGATAAATACTTCTTGGTTTTGATGACGAAAGTTTATTTCGTAAGGTTTAATTTTACCTTTATTCTGTATAGAAAACAGTTTCTTTTCATAGGTTTTGTAATCTTCAGGATTGCTATATAAAGTTTTAGTAGTCTTTCCTTTTAATGCTTGAGGATCGTATCCAAATAAATTAGCAAATCCAGGATTGAGCATCCGAATTCGGTAAGATTTGTCAGTAAAGACTATAGCATCTGGTAAAGAATTGAAAATCGCTTCAAATTCTGCTTGTTTTTGATTAAGCTTTCTATTTGTATCTCGCAAAGCTACAAAAGTTTTATGTAGTTCATTTTGAGTTTGCTTAATTTCGTGAACATCTACAAAACTGATGACAATACCATCTAAACTACCATTATCCTTAATATAAGGATTAACTCGCATTAAAAAATATCTGTCGGTATTCTTTAGCTTGACTTCAATCTGTATTGCAGTTCCCCTATCAGCAACTTTCTGAATAGTTGATATAAATTCATCACAATTGAGATTATGACTCAGGTGTTGTAAGGGACGACCAATATCTGTTTCTAAAAAGTTGATTGCAGCAGTTGCAGCAGGTGTAAATCTCCTAATTTTTAGTTTCTTGTCTAAAAATATAACTCCGATATTGGTACTCCGGAGTAAATTATCAATGTCTTCGTTAAGCTCAATTAACTCTTGAATTTTGGATTGATATTCGGAATTAACAGTATGTAATTCTTCATTTAAGGAATGCAATTCTTCATTGGTACTTTGTAATTCCTCATTAGAAGCTATTAATTCTTCATTTGCAGCTTGATGCTCTTCATTTGTACTTTCTAGTTCTTCAATTACAGTTTGTAAACTCTCTTGATTTTGCTGCAACTGATATTCTAGCTTTAATATTTGTTCGGAAGCGTGGGAATCAAATTTATATTCTTCTGCTTTCTCCGGAGGTTTTGTTAATAATTTCTCCTCTTTAATTGTAACTACAAAAAAATCGCCTGCTATTTTATTATCCTGATAAAATTCTACTTGTAATTCTACTGTGCGGGCATTACTTTCTTCAACTAAGGTAATGCCAGTGTAAACTATACTTGTACGCTCTTTACTAGCTCGACGCAAAGCAGTACTAACTGGAAGTTGTAGAGATGGTACTAAAAGGTGTGTAATGTCATTTGTAAATTTTCCTGTAGATAATTGTAATACTTTAGCTAAATCTTCAAAAATTTCAACTACTTGATTATTACTATTTACAAGCAAACAAGTGGTTTCCTGAGTTTTTAAAATACTTTTCAATGCCCTTTCCAGCATTGGTTCTCTAACATTTTTTTTAACTGTATCAGAATTACGATATGAAGTTGTCAATTCAGAGTTTCTATTGATTGAAATCAAAGGCAAATTTAATTTTACATCCCGTCGCTTGCGGTAAATTTTATACTTTTTGCTTAATTGGATAAATTCATCTTTAATATCGCCTAAAGTTCCTGATTCTCCCAAAAACAGAACTCCTTTAGCAGTCATCGAAAAATGCAGACGTTGCAGCACCTGATGCTGTAATTGTTGCTGCATATAAATCAGAACATTGCGACAAGTAATTAGATGTATGCGGGTAAATCCAGCGTCTCTAGTTAAATCGTGAGGAGCAAAAATTACCATTTCTCTCAGTTTCCGCATTACCTGAAAGGAATTTTGTTTGCGGATAAAATAATTTTTTAGTCTTTGAGAATTAACATTATTAGCAATACTTTCTGGATAAACACCAAGGGATGCTTTTTCTAAAGCATTTTTATCAATATCAGTGGCAAAAATTTTCACACTCAAGTTTTTTGGAGAATTATTTATAGCCTCATCAACTAAAATAGCTAAAGAATAAGCTTCTTCTCCTGTCGCACATCCACTCACCCAAAATCTTAGTTCCTCTCCTAACTGAGATTCCTTGATTAAGTTAGGAATAACCTTGTTTTCTAGATATTTCCAAGCATTTATATCTCGAAAAAAGCAAGTAACACTAATTAATAAATCTTGAAACAAGATGTTCCTTTCTTCTGCGGAACTTTGCAAATATTCGATATATTCTTCTATATTGCTATGAGAACTAATCGAACAACGACGATAAATACGTCTTGACAGAGTACTGGTTTTGTAATTTGAGAAATCAATTTTTTGAGACTGAGCGATTATATTAGTAATTTGCCGTATTTTGATATCATCTAACGACGAATAAGAATTGCTATATTGTGCCTTGATTGATGCTGGGGAAAGTAAAAAGCGATAGATTAGTTGAGCTAATTTTCCAGGAGAATCGACTTGGTTAATTTTCCCGGCGAAGATATTACCTGAATGTTCCTTTAATGGTTCTGAATCTTGATGAGTTTCTATCTCTTCGGGAGGAGAAATTTGGTCTACCCTCTTTGAGGAGGTTTGACCTATGTTTTGGTTAATACCTAAACGGTATATCGCACTGCGAGGCATACCATCAAATTCTGCGGTATCAGGTTCTTGAACTAAAGCGATTCCACCAGAAATGCTAATACTTTGTAAACCTGTGGAACCATCACTTCCCGTACCGGATAAAACTACTCCGATAGCACGTTCTTTGTAAGTTTCTGCTAAAGATTGAAAAAACAAGTCAATAGGAAAATTTGGTCCACAAAGTTTTCTATCTTTTTGTTCGATTAAACGTAACTTGTTATTATCTTCAACAATTAGATTTTTACCTGGTGTGATTAAATAAACCGAGTTCGCAGCTAATTCCATACCATCTGTAACCCGGTGAACTGTCATTCGAGTTCGTTTTTCTAACAACTCCTTCATTAAACTTTTAAATTTAGGAGATAGATGCTGAATTACTACAAAGGCAGCACCGCTATCTGCGGGCATATTTTCAAAGAATTCTTCAATAGCTCGTAAACCACCAGCTGAAGCACCAACCCCCACTATAAATAACTTGCGATTTTCCTCTAAAGACGAACATTTCATATCTAATTGGCTACCAGACATATACTATCAGTAGGTAGTTTGTTCTTTCTATGATATTAGAGATATAAGGAGATGTACGGGGATATACTTAACTTTCTGTAAAAAAAATTAGAATTAACTAATTTAACTCTTAATAATTTATGTATTCAGCATCGAGATACTTGATAGATAACTTAGCCGAAGCGATCGCTGTTTGATAAAGTCATAATTGAGGTTTGATCGTAAAATTAATTCATCACAATCATAAATCACATTAGTATCTCCCCCTAATAACAAATGACTCAGCAAAATGATGCTGAAGACAAATCAGTTGATTCTCAGCTACAAAACACCAAGAAAGTCAATAATTTCTTTGGAAGTCGGATTACTCAGGTTTGGAATCAAGCTACGACCGCTTTCATTAGGTCTCTTCCTTTAGAACAGTTCTCCCAAACTGTAACGGGATGGTTCAGTGTCAGTGAATCTCAGATGGTAGAAATACTCGAAACTGTCCAAGCTAATTTACCTACTACCCAGGCACTGTTAATAGGTAAACCCCAAGCTGGAAAAAGTTCTATTGTCCAAGGTTTAACAGGGGTTTCTGCCGAGATTATTGGTCAAGGTTTTCGTCCCCATACCCAGCATACGGAACGTTATACTTACCCTGCGGATGACTTACCGTTACTAGTTTTTACTGATACGGTAGGATTAGGGGATATCAAGCAAAATACCGAAACAATTATTCAAGAACTGACAGAAGAATTAAAGCAAAAAAATCGCGGCGGAAGGGTGTTAGTTCTAACTGTTAAAATTAATGACTTCGCCACTGATACATTACGACAAATAGCTGAAGAACTAGAGAAAAAATATGCAGATATTCCCTGCTTGCTGGCTGTGACCTGTTTACATGAAATTTATCCAACCACAGTAGATAACCATCCAGTATATCCCCCCGAATTTCCAGAAGTTAACCGGGCATTTGATGCAATTAAAGAAGCTTTCAGTGGTTTATATGACAGTGCTGTATTAATCGACTTTACCCTAGAAGAAGACGGCTATACCCCAGTATTTTACGGATTAGAAGCATTTAGAGATAACTTAGCCGAACTTCTTCCCGAAGCTGAAGCTCGTGCCATACACGAACTACTAGATGAAACAGTAACTTCGGAATTAGGAAACATATATCGTGATGTTGGTAGACGTTATATCTTACCATTTTCCATCACAGCTGCTACACTCGCAGCTGTTCCCTTACCATTTGCAACCATGCCAGTTTTAACAGTACTACAAGCATCTATGGTAGGACTTTTAGGAAAACTTTACGGGCAAACTATTACCCCCTCTCAAGCTGGAGGAGTAGTGAGCGCGATCGCTGGCGGTTTTCTCGCTCAAGCAGTAGGACGGGAGTTAATCAAATTTATACCTGGCTTTGGTAGTGTTATTGCCGCATCCTGGGCAGCAGCTTATACTTGGGCACTGGGTGAAGGTGCTTGTGTTTATTTTGGTGATTTGATGGGTGGGAAAAAACCAGACCCGAAAAAGATTCAATCTGTTATGAATGAAGCTTTTGAGGAAGCAAAGGAAAGATTTAAGGGTATCAAACGTTAAATCTTTTCTACGAGGTATTGCAAAATAAGTATTATAAAGTTTCTCTGTAAATTTGGAACTGGTTTCTAACCAACGAATCGCACTATAATCAAATTAAAGAAATTAACGAGAATCTATGTTAATTGTGTCGTAACTCAAAATTACGATCGCAATATTTTCCATTAAAAATCTTAATATTTCTGAAAGCTGCAATGTTGCTCAAGTATTTCAGAAAACTGTTAGGGATTTACGATGCTTAGTGAGGGTAAATTCATTGGAATCCCTGTGAACTAAGAATCTCCGCACTTTTAGGGCGGAGAGTGTCAACTCTTCATAAACTATATCTTGAGGTTGTCCTTCCCTGAGAAATCAGGATGTGGATGAGTTATACGAAGTAATTAAAGTCGGTACGTTAGTAGAAGTGATTCCAATACGGTTTATAATTAATCTCCTATTCTGTAAATAAATACTTAGTTACAATCTAAAACTATCTTACCAATTATGGTAAAGTTGCTCTGCATAAAGCATAATTTCCTCATTTGGAAGTTTAATTTTTGATTTCTGTTTGGGATATAGATTCTCTACAGCAGTTGTATCTTGCTCTACAACTATATCTATAGCTTTGAGCAGGGATTTTTTCAGCAATCTTTTTAAAAATGGATATTGAAATTGAGTAAATACAGTTTCAAAAATCTTTGTTCTTTCTTCTGTCTCTGGATAAAGAGAAATCACTTGTACAAAGTTACCAAATTGAGCTTTACCATACAAGATAATAGTTGAGGGAAAGATGTATTCTACAGTAGTTTTAAGAATTTTGGGTATAGTTATCAAAACAGGATTACCAATAATTTCTTTAAAGCTATTTTTTGCTCTGCTTGATTCCTGTTGAACCTTCAGATAATATCCTTCTTTCTCGGAAGCTGTAACTTTATTAGCTACTATTTGAAATAAGTCTCGATGAGTTCCATTTTGATGATTGAAATCATACATAATCAGTAGATTATTCAGGAAATCATCTCTAATACCCTTTTCTCCTGCAATACCTAAGAATTCATAGTTATTTGCAATTTTTTGGTGTAATTTTGGAATTTCCTGTTTTGGCTCAAATCCACCGTAAGTCCAAATAAAGTCTCCTATAACTTCAATTTCTAAAGATTCAGCTAAAGGTTGATGATTAAATTCTCCATCTTGATAAAGTCTACCTTTACCATCAAACTCCAAAGCATGAAAAGGACAAGTGATTGTATTTTTTTCTTTACAAATCCAACCATTTGATAAAGGTGCTTGCATATGGGGACAAATATTACCTAATGCAAATACTTCTCCTTTAGAATTTTGCCAGATCACATAATCCTTACCGTTTAAAGTGATTTTATTCGACTTATTTATTCCCAACATCGACTTATGAGCAATTAACCAAGGTGCACCGGGTAAAATGGGTTTCATATTTTTCTCCAAAATTGCATATTAATATGAGGTTAATTACTTAAAATTCCCCAACATATGAAAAATGCGACAGATAATTCATGTTTTATTAAATCTAAAATATGACAAATGTTTCATGTTTGTCAATATGAAGTAAAAAATAGTTAAATAAATGACAAATGAAAAGCCATCAATGCGCCGTCAACCTAAGCAAAAGCGCAGTCAAGAGCGTGTCAATAGAATTTTAGATGCAGCAGCAGAAGTCTTTTTGGAAATGGGTTTTGATGTTGCCACAACTCATGACATTGCAGCTCGTGCTGATACCGCAATTGGTTCGCTGTACCAATTTTTTCCCGATAAATTAGCGATTTTTCACGCTTTAGAATTACGTCATATCGAACAGGGACGCATTTTAGGTAGCCAAATGTATACTCCAGAAATGGCTCAACAACCTTTAGAAGAATTTATTGCGCAAATGGTGGACAAATGCGTGAAATTCTTTGACTATCCGGCTCCTAAAGTCATGTTTATACAATATTTTACAAATTACAATATTTTTAAATCTATTGATGAGAGCTTTACTCAAGAATTTGTTAAAGGTCTTGCAAGCGTACTTTCATTACGCAATCCTAGCTTGAGTTCTCAAAAGTGTCATTTGCTCGCCGATGTATGTATACAATCGGGTAATGCATTATTACTAGTTGCTTTACGCAGTGATGAATCCTACCGCTCAAAAATTATTTTTCAAATTAAAGATTTATTGACCGTTTATTTACGTCCCCATGTTGGGGATGACATTATGCACAGCTATGTAACGAAACATGATGCACAATTAAAGAATGAAAAAACCGGTAGGAATAAAACACCTATCCTACAAGAATTAGACCTTCAAAAGTCACAAGCAATAAAATGTCCGTACTGTGAATCAGAACGCATTTCTAAAAATGGTCATCGTAATAACAAGCAGCGCTATATTTGTAAAGAATGTGGAAAACAGTTTTTAGAGACTTATTCACCTAAAGGTTATCCAGAAGAAGTGAAGCAGGAATGCTTGGATTTATATCGAGGAGGTATGGGATTTCGAGGAATTGAGAAAAAAACTGGTATTTCACATAATACTGTGATTAATTGGGTGAAGCAGGCAGGAATATCATTAAATAAGCGATCCAATTAATCTTTTTTCTTTAGGACTTACGCAAAAGTAACGTAGTTCCGTCCGAGACGTTAGCTAACGCCGTATTGCTCCGTAAATGCGTAGCATATCCTAACGAATAACGATAGCGACGTATAAGCTCTGTCGAGCAGACTACGTTATGCTACGCAAACGCGCTAGCTAACGCAAAGATTCTGCGATTACTAACCCTACACTACGTTTCGGTCGCTTCGGACAAATCTTCGTTACGTAATATCAAGTCCGCTTAATTAGTCACGATATAACGCTATTGAAAAGATGGTAGTGCTATTTATTACTCATTACTCCTTACTCATTACTCATTACTCCTTACTCCTTACTCCTTACTCCTTACTCCTTACTCCTTACTCATTACTTAGTCCCCACAGATATGACAACTGTTTAACCAGACATAATATAAGTCCTGTTCTTAAACTTCAATTCCGATAGAAACGAAATACCACCTGCATTATGAAATGATGGAAAATGTTAGCGAATCCATCATCCAAGGTAAAATAAATTTGCTTTTATCAGAATTCTCCCCCCTGACGCTGATTGCTACAACTCCGACAGGTTTAAAACAACTACAAAACATTATCGAAAGTACTGAAGATATTTCTTCTACTCTACTGGTTTCTGAGTCTTTAAAGAAAATTACTAAAGAAACTATAAAGAGAACTCAGGAAGTACAATTTTATACAGGGTCTCTGAAAGATCATATAGCGAGTT
Organism: Cyanobacteria bacterium P01_A01_bin.84; assembly: GCA_039030795.1. Classification (GTDB taxonomy): domain Bacteria; phylum Cyanobacteriota; class Cyanobacteriia; order Cyanobacteriales; family Nostocaceae; genus JBCCDM01. The sequence continues at coordinate 9,343 of JBCCDM010000054.1, read as the reverse complement.
TATGGTCAACTCAATCGGCTTTTGTCTTTTGTTTAGCAACAGGTGCAGTGATTAGATTAATTGCACCTTTACTAAAACACAAATCAATTGACCCGGCGGTGGTGGTAATAGATGAAACTGGTAAATATGTGATTAGTCTGTGTAGCGGACATCAAGGTGGTGCTGATAAGTTAGCGCAGTTAATTGCTTTACAGATGAATGCGACTTCGATTCTGACTGGTGCTTCTACAAGTTTGGAATTACCTGCTGTGGATATGTTGGGTATTCCTTTTGGTTGGGGACGTGGTAAGGGTGATTGGACTGCTGTCAGTGCTGCTGTAGCTAAAAATGAACCTGTACAGGTAATTCAAGATGCTGGTTCTAAATTATGGCGGACTGCACGGGGTATAGAAAAGTCTTCTTTTTGTTTTAAGGGAAATTCTCAGGGAAATTCTGAGGATACTGACGGGGTAAAAGGGAGAATCTGTATTACTTATAAATCTCCTTTAGAGACGCACCATGGTGCGTCTCTACATGATTCTCATAAATTGGTGTATTGGTATCCACGGGTTTTATGGGTGGGTATTGGTTGCGAGAGGGGTACTAGTATTGATGTTATCAGTGCTGCTGTAGAGAAAATATTTACAGAAAATCAATTGGTGATGGATGCGATCGCATCCATCACCACAATAGATATAAAATCTGATGAAGTGGGTTTATTAGAGTTTTGCAAACAGCGTAACTTACCTTTAAAAACATTTCCTGGGGACATTCTTAAGCAAGTTAAAGTACCCAATCCTTCCAATGTAGTTGCAAAGGAAGTAGGAACTCCTAGTGTCGCTGAAGCATCTGCTTTATACGCTTCCACTCTTTATTCCGTTCCAGAAGGAACCCAGGAAAGTATTAATTTAGATAATAATTTACTAATTCCCAAACAAATCTTTCGTCTCCCAGAACAACCCGGTGCAGTTACAGTTGCGATCGCTTTATCTGAAAAAGAATATATCGGTAAACCAGGTAAAATTTCCTTGGTGGGAACAGGTCCAGGACAACTACAACAAATGACACCAGCAGCCCAAATTGCTGTGAGTAGTGCTGATGTAGTTATTGGTTACGGTCTTTATGTTGAGTTGATCAGCTCTATTCTCAGAACTGGACAGATTATTGAAGCTTTACCCATTACTCAAGAAAGACAAAGGGCACATAGAGCAATTGAGTTAGGCACGTGGGGATTAAATGTAGCCGTTATATCTTCAGGTGATTGCGGTATTTACGGAATGGCAGGATTAGTACTTGAAGAATTGCAAAACAACAATTGGGATGGGAAGACCCCCCAAGTCCAGATATTTCCCGGCATTAGCGCATTACAGGCTGCTGCATCAAGAGTTGGAACCCCTTTAATGCATGACTTTTGTGCAATTAGTCTGAGTGACTTATTGACTCCTTGGGAAGTGATTCAGAAACGTTTACAAGCAGCAGCAGTAGCAGATTTTGTCACTGCTCTATATAATCCCAAATCTCAAACTCGTATTCGGCAACTAACAATTGCTGTAAACATTTTTCTCCAGCACCGCAAACCTGAAACACCTGTAGCTGTAATTCGTTCAGCATACCGTGAAGATGAACAAGTCACCCTGACCACCTTGGGTAAATTATTAGAAACTCCAGTAGATATGTTGAGTTTAGTTTTAATAGGGAACCAAAGTACTCGTACTCATGGAGAATGGATGATTACTCCTCGCGGATATTTAGGTTTTGAGTGATAGCTTTGAATTTGTGGTCAAAAGCGTTTCAACGAAGAGTTCATAGCTCTTTTAACAACTTTTTGACTTATACCGCTCTCAACACATAATTAATGCTACTAGACACAATTGCTAAAACAATTGAACCCAATAAAGCAGCAATAGGTCCTTGAATCATAAAACCATAGTTATCAGGAGTTAGATAACTCGCTAGCCAAAGAGTAAAACCGTTAATAACAAATGTAAATAAACCAAAAGTGAGTAGAGTCACAGGAAGTGCTAGAAAACTCAGAATAGGACGAATAAAGGCATTAACCACACCAATAACAGCAGCAGCAACTATTGCGGTGACAAAGTCTGTCACCTGAAAACCTAAATTGATGTAAGTCAAAATGTTGGCTGTAATCAGTAGAGCAACAGCAGTACCGAGCCAAGTTAGTAAAAAGTGTCGCATAACTCTTGATAGATAGATTAGCGGAAAGTAAAAGAATATTCCATATTTGCACTTATTTTTACTCGCCTGTTCTAAAATCAATGTATTTAAACTAACAAATAATCAATCTTGGTATGTATTTACCGGTAGATTGAAATATTACTAGGGTTGGTAGAGATATTTTTGGTAATTTTCTCTACTAACTATAAATATTGATTTTGAACATAAGCGGAGCTAATGGAAAGATATCAGAAATTACCCTACTAATGCATCTTTTAATTGATTTTGATTTTTGGTCTTTAAAAATATCAAATTCTGTGGATTATTTATGAAATCAACTTCGAGCAATTATTCATCTAACTAAAGGCTAAAATCTAAGGTTTACAAGCTATTGACGGAATTTTGAATTTTGGATTCTCTTGGTGCGCATTCCTTAGCGCTTTGAGAAAGCGCAGGGTCGCACCGATGAAAGAATTTTGAATTCCTCCGAAGGAGGTTTACACCCCATTCCTTTTCTCCGAGTCCCAACTAATTCTTCTTAATTAACTGCCAAGTCGCTCCACCAACTACACCATCAGATTCTAATCCAAAACGATTTTGTAATTTTTTCACCGCTTCTTCGGTGAGTGGACCAAAGTCTCCGTCAACATTACCTTTGAGAAAACCTAGTCTATTCAGTTGTTGTTGTAATTTTAAGACTTCGGAACCGCGCATTCCAGGACGTAGAATGGGCAATCCTTGGGAGGTGTACTGAATATTTGGTTTGGTTTTAGTAGTAGTATTAGTTCTTTTACTCGATGGTTTGGTGGTTCTATTAGAATTTCTTGTCTTTCGAGAGGGTTTTGGTGAAGTATTTCTAGGTTTTGCTGGAGGAGTACTGCGTTTTACTGGTTGTGTGGGTCTGGGTTCGGGAAATGAGGGACGGGCTGAAGGTATCGCTGGTCGGGGTTCTGGTAGTGTGGGAATTACCCGATTGTTGCTATTTGTAGTAGATGGAACATTTCTGGAAGGATAGTTGGTCGAAATTGTCCGAACATTGGAAATAGGTGTTCGATTAGATACTCTATTGGGCTGAGGAAAATTGCTAAGGGAGTTATTACTTCGTGCTGTTTCTTCCTCAGTAGATGAACTAGGGAAAAGAGTTTGCCATGTATTAGAATCAACTACTCCATTAGGATTCATTCCTGCTGCTTGTTTGAAGCGGGATACAGCTTGAGCAGTTTGGTCTTTATACACTCCATCTACTTCACCCCGATAGAAACCGAGCATTTTTAGGGCTGCTTGTAGTTCTGTAACAAATTGTCCTTTGCTACCAACTTTCAAAGTCGGACGACCAATCACAGTTTGGGGAAGTCCTTGGGCTATTTTTTGAGGTGCTGCAATTGACACCGTACTACCATTCGCAACTATCAGTGGCGCACATGAGCATAATAGTAACCAATTTAATTTTTGTTTAGAAAATAAACTGAATGGTTTCAGCGAGCCTAAGTAACTGAATATACTTGCTTTTTTGCTGGCTTTCATAAATTTTGCCCCCGGAGTATCTCACATTCATGGTACATTTTCCGCCATATTTTAGACAACTGTTATATGGAGGTAAGAATGTGTTAATAGGCGTTTTTATACTTAGTTTATATTTTTTTATACTTGTAAACTAATCTAAAAACACAGTATTAACCGCTTCTTCATGACCTACCAATGATACATAAGGTTCCCACAAATATTTTTGAGCGATCGCTAAAATATCTGCAACTGTAACTGAATTAATATTTTCTTGGAATTTCCTATCAAAGTCGATCCCCAAACCAATTATTTCATACCAACCGTAAACTTGAGCTACTTGAGCATTGGTTTGTTTTCCAAGTGCATATTGCCCTAATATTTTGTTTTTATTTACTTGCAGTACTTCTGGCTCTAGTTGTGTATGATTTAAGTGATCGACTTCTTTACGTAATCCGTGGAAGGCTGTACTAGTATTATGGGGAGCTGTTCCCATGTAAACTATGAATGATGCGGGAAATACGCGGGTGGGGTAAAAGGCTGAGATATCGTAGGCTAAACCTCTCTTCTCACGCAGTTCTACAAATAAACGACTAGAAAGTCCGTTACCCAAATAGGTAGAAATTAATTTCAAGGCTGCATAGTCTGGAGAGCGTACATCTGCACCAAGATAACCCAACATAATGATAGATTGCTGAGTCGTTTGAGGGGTAATGGTGTTTTTTGGTTTAACTTTAATTTCTGGTAGGTTTAATTCTACCAACGGTTTATCCGTTGGTGCTTTCCAATCACCAAAATTTTTATTAACTAACTCTACTGCTTTACTACAATCGATTCTGCCTGCAATACTAATGACAAGATTATCTGGACGAAAATAAGTTTGATAAAATTCTTTTAAGGATTCGCTATTAAGATTTGTTAAGCTTTTTTCATCACCCAATACTGACATGGAATAGGGGTGGTTTTCATACATTAGAAGACGTAGTTTTTCAAAGGCGATCGCGAATGGTTGTTCTTGTTGGGAGCGGATATCTTGTATTGCGATCCTTTGTTCTAACTCAACTTCAGACTCAGAAAAAGTAGGCGATCGCAAAATTCGAGCTGATAATTCTAAAATTTCTGCAAAGTCTGCTGTAACTGTTTTCAGAGCTAGTAAGAAATAATCGGAAGTAATATCGGCACTTAAACTTGCACCGAGGGTTTCAACTTTTTCTGCAATATCTAAACTAGAAAGTCCATCACACCCTTTAGTCAAGACTGCTGAGAGTAAGTTCGCTAAACCAGCTTGTTCGCGACTTTCATAACAACTCCCAGCACGTAAAAAAATCCGGGATGCAATAATATCACAAGCCGGATTTTCTGAGACTAAAACTATGATCCCATTGTCTAGGACAGTACGATGAATGGTGGATTTTGGTAATGAGATTGTCATTTATTATCTGTCCTTTCTTCTTGACGGAATTGGTAAGCAGGCAATGGGTAACAGGGGGTGATGGTTTATAGTTAATGGTGATGGTTAATGGTGAAGTTTACAAGTTTTGTTACCTAATTAGCACTTACCTAAAGCTCTACCAATGTAGCGGGGATCTTGGGGGGTACCCCCCAAGCTTAGGGAACCATAGAACCATCCCAACCCAAGAAAATCCTATATTTCTCACTATATTTCTTACGGGTGCCTCAGTCCTATTAAAAATAGCCTTAGGTAAACAAGACATATGAAGACGGGAGATTATTTTTACTCAAAAGTTAATAGGGAACTTTCCATCCAGGGAACAAGAAACAGGGAATAAAAATTTCCTAATCAACCTGGCTATTGCTATAACTATTCATTATTCATTTTCAACTGAGATCGCTCCTTATTTTGTAACCGGGTTTAATTTTAATTGGGTTTAATAACTGTAACTGCATACTTACGGGGGGAAAGATATTTATGAGCTAGTTTTTGCAGTTTTTGGCTGTCAAGGGATTTAACTTTATCAGGATATGCTATGGCTAATTCCGCTTCAGCGATTGTACTATAGTAACCATACAGCCCTGCTAATTGATTGGGTGTTTCTGTAGAGAAAGCATAGTCGTTACAAAGTAGTCTTTGAGAACGTATTAATTCTTGTTTACGGACTCCTTCTGTTTGTAACTTATCTAAATGAGCGCAAATTAGGGATTCTACTAACTCTAAATTTTCTGGTTCTAGCCAAGCTGTAATGGTAAATAAACTTGATTCTCTTTGTAGAGAAAAGTTGCTAAAAATTGCTTGCACTAGCTGTTTATCTTCACGTAAATCTCTAATTAAACGTGAGGTTCGTCCCTGAGCCAAGATAGCTGATAGCATATCTAAACCATAAGCTTCTTCTATTTGACTTGTCCCTGGAGCTGTCCATGCCATCATTAGTCTTGCTTGCTCTATTTGAGGTAAGCGTATTGAAGAGCGACGAATTTCAGGGATTGCTGTTGGTGTTTTGAGAATGTCTGAAGGAGCGATCGCAACTGGTTCGGGAAATCGTTCAAAGGTTGTATCTACTAAGTCTAAAGCTTTTTCTCGATCTATTCCTCCGACTACTACTACTGTGGTATTTTCTGGTTGGTAATGGCTACGATAAAAGTTACGCATCGCTTCTGGGGAATGCTGCATCAATTCTTGCTCTGTTCCCAAGACCGAACGTCCATAGGGATGATGCTGATATACATTAGAATTAAGAGTATGAAAACCTATCCAATCAGGATTATCTTTTGCTTGACGAATCTCTTCTAAAACAACATCCCGTTCCCGTTCAAATTCATCTTCGGGTATTGCTGCATTTAATAACAACTCGCCTAAATCCGGCAGAGTATCATCTAAATAGGAGGTTGCTGTTGTTAAAGAATAATGAGTATAGTCATAACTAGTTGCAGCATTTGTCACACCCCCTTGATTTTCAATTTTTTGATCGAATACTCCTGGAGCTAACTTATGAGTACCTTTGAAAATCATATGTTCTAGAAAATGTGCTATTCCAAACCAAGGTTTTGGTTCTATTAGGGCTCCAGCATTCACCCATACATCAGCTACCACTACAGGGGTAGTAGATATCTCTTGATGTATAAAAGTTAAACCATTCTTTAACTTGAATATTGCAGCAGGAAACACGTTATCGGCTGAATACTTTAACAATTTATTTTCTATTTTAAGGATAATTTAACCCTATATTTGTGATTCTAGCTCTTATCCATACACAAATTAGAATCCATAAATACTATTATTATTGACTCTGTATGGTAAGCATATTTGTCTGATTATTCTTAAGAAACACAGGGAACTTTCTAACCGAAAACATTTAACTTATCTTTCCGGAAAAATATTTTTCCGGGAATAATAATAATTTGTTTCTTTAATTCACTAGGGGAACTGTTTTTCGCGCCCATGGGACGCTCATATTTTACACCATATGATTCCATCCTAATTATCTGATTTTTCACTAGACCGGAATGTTGAAGGAAACATAACAGCATATCCTCCAATCAAAACTTCAGCTATTCAGGACATTCTCTATTAGGAGAGTAGATGTCAGACGGGATTGTTCCCGCAATCTCTGTCACGGTTATAAAATCCCCACATTTTTAACTTGGGGAGCGTTTCAATAAATTTATCACCCTTGAGACAAATAGATTTTTTTATTTTTTATATGGGAAATAAATTAAAATTCTTCTACTTTATAATTAAAGCTCCCAAGTCTACTGATGACTTCAGGAGCTACAAATAATTAGTTTACCGCGACGCCGTTTTACCTAAGTTTATGACCTGGGTTTATCCAGGTGGGTACTTGGCATCTCGCTTAAAGTTTCCGGGTTCAAGCCCGGTATACTGCCACGGACGCGACCAGTTCCCTTATCATTGCAAGCATAGATCACAAAACTTGCTGGCAGTCACCAATCGTCGCAGCGAACTAAAGCTATTATAGCTTTCAAATAAGATGTTGTGTATGTGAAATATGAAAATTTTTGCAATGTTTTTTGCTTAATAGCTAAAAAGCACTTAATCGTTGGCTTTTAGCTTTTAGCTGTTCACCAAATACTATATACAGTGCTAGATATAGCGCTAGAAAAGTTGCTGGGATTACTGAAGGTTATTTTAGCTTAAAATCTAAAATCTAAAATTTCGGATACCAAATAGATTCAATTTTATTCCCATAAAGCAAAGCTTCACCTCGATTTTGCTCTTCTAATAAAACCGTGACATGACCTAATTTTCTTCCAGGTCGCGATCGCGTTTTTCCGTACCAATGAATTCTGGCTTGGGGAATTGCTGCTATTTGTTGTCTTTTTTGCATATAATCGCTGTCGGAATCTTCATATCCTAATAAGTTAACCATGACAGCAACTGGATACATCATGTCTGTACTACCCAAAGGTAAACCACAAACTGCTCGTAAATGTTGTTCAAATTGAGAGGTTTGACAAGCATCTATTGTAAAGTGTCCGGAGTTATGAGTCCGGGGAGCAATTTCGTTTACTAATACTTGATTATCCCTGGTTAAAAATAACTCGATCCCGAAAGTTCCTAATACCTGTAAACTATTGAGTAAAGTTTGGGCGACTTGTTGGATCTTTGCGTTGACATCAGCTGAAATATCCGCCGGTGCGATCGCGCGTCTGCATACTTGCTCCTCCTGCTGGGTTTCTACTATTGGGTAAATGGCTATATGGTGATCAATTCCACGAGTTGCGATCGCGGCTAACTCTTTCTCAAAAGGAATAAATTCTTCTAGTAAAAATGTATTGGCTGCAATTTCGGGAGTATGTAGAGCTAATGTAGCTTTTAACTGTTCTAAGTCTTTAATAATATCAGTTCCTTGTCCATCATATCCATTTCTTCGGGCTTTGAGGACGACGGGAAATCCTAACTGAGTTAAATTTCTATCGTTAGTAAGGTCAATAGATTCTAAAGCGATAAATTTTGGTACTAATAAACCCAATTGTTGTAAATAGCTGCGTTGGTGATATTTATCCAACAAAGGAGAAAGTGCTTCGAGTCGGGGACGAAAACATACGCCTTGCTGTGCCAAACTAGATAATGCTTCTAAGTCAACAAATTCATTTTCAAAGGTAATCACATCGCAATGATTTGCTAATAGACCTGTTCCATGGGGATCCCCAACAGCAGCTAATATCGTACGATCGGCTATACTTACTGCTGGGTCTTCTTGGCTGGGAGTTTGTATTATCAAATCTACATCCAAATTTTTAGCAGCTTCCCCCATCATCTGTGCAAGTTGTCCGCCACCAATTACACCAATACGCTTCACATTAGCACCTCAAGCGATCGCCTATAAATACTATTACTGTTAGATAATGCTGTTAAATAATAGTTATCCAAATCTGCGCTTTCACATCTATGTTAGTCATTTTACCTGATTATTTTGAACTTAAATCGCAATCATTCAAGAACTTCTTTATTTACTAGATTATCTGGAAATATAGTCAAGAATATAGAAATCAGGTTTGGTTTTTTAAAATATACAAGGGTGTATCAACTCCAATCATAACCAAATATACATAAGACTTTGATGGATTAGTACTATCGCGTAATCCATCCTAAGAGTACTTCATTTTCTGGACAACGTTCAACTCGCGCGCCAGTCCACGCACCGTATGCGGACCGGGGTGAAGGTACACCGTCAGCAAAATCGCCCATTGGCGCATCGATAGGTCCGGA
>JBCCDM010000053.1:0-20841 GCA_039030795.1 Cyanobacteria bacterium P01_A01_bin.84 | reverse complement strand
CTTTTTAATAATAAATATTTTATAGAATTATTAATTCATATATCAAAAATATGCAGGACTTACGCATGGACTACGTATTTAGGGTTAATATAAGCTCTGTCGAGCAGACTCCGTCTTTATGCAACATAGTATTAGCTAACGCAAAGTCTTATTTCTCGTTATGAGTGCGTAAGTCCTAAATATTATAAATAGCTAAGAAGTATGAATTTTATTTAAAATTCATACTTCTTAGCTGTTAACTTTTGCTTTTATTTAATCCATGTTTTCTGCTGTTTCTTCTTGTCTTCAGCTTAAACTTCAAAGACTTTATCTATGAAAGTAGATTTACTAACTTTTTCATTTTCAGCAGCAGTAACATCAATTTCCCAAATAGCATTATTGCTGGAGTTAAAGTCTTTTTGAGTCCGCCATAATAACTCGGAATTACCGTTACCATTAAAATCACCGACTCCAACTATATTCCAGTCTGAATCATTTAAATCATCTACGAAAAACTGAGAAGTAGAAGTTCCACCATCTTGTTCCCAGATCGCATTTTTACCAGTACTATTATTACGCCAAGCAATATTAGCCTTACCGTTTCCACCAAAATCACCAGTACCAACTATCTTGTAATTAGTATCTGCAACTGTATCAATATTTAAATAATTGAGAACATTTGAGCCATCCATTTCCCAAATAGCATTTCCACCAGTAGTATTGTTGTGCCAAAGTAAATCAGCCTTACCGTCTCCACCAAAATCTGCGGCATCCACAATTGTCCAGTTAGTATCTTCAACTTGTAAAAGTGTATTTTGCGTCAGAATATTTTTACCATCCATTTCCCAAATACCATTGTTGCCATTGCTAGCATGACGCCAAACTAAATCAGCCTTGCCGTCGCCACCAACGTCACCTACAGCAACAATTTTCCAGTCTAGGTCTGCAACAGCCTCTATCTGGAACTGTTCTTTAATAGTATCGCTGCTGCTCATTGTCCATATACCATTGTTTCCGTTATTGGAATTACGCCAGATAAAATCGGCTTTGTTATCACCATCCACATCACCAACATCTACAGGAACCCAGCCAGTATCTAAACCCACTGTTGCAATAGTCTGCTTTTTAAGAACATTGGTACCATCCATACGCCAGAGACCAATTTCTCCAGAATCTTCATTTCTCCAGACTATATCGTCTTTACCATCAGCATCAAAGTCATCTACTGCGATAACTTTCCACTTACTTTCCCCTGGTTGAACAGTATCGCTACTAATATTGACCTGTACGCTACCAGTAATTTGAGGAGTAGTTTCTCCACTCAAGCCGCCATACTCGACAATATAACCTTGAGGCTTGAAGCCAGATGCTGTTTCAGTATTGTTTAGGTCATTCCATTTACCTAATTCACCTGCGGTAGTATCGCCGATGATATGAGCATAGTTTTCATTATTATTATTGTTATTGGGTTCGACCTGACTAGCATCATTGGAATTATCTAGATTTTTAACCTGTTTCCAGTTTTGATATGCGCTGTTAACAGCATTCCCGGTTAGTCCATTACCAGACCAAAATTGTGTTCCAGCTTCTGGTCCTGTTACCCAACGCCAGTCTCCTTCACCACTGGAGCCTTGATTTGTATCGTCACTAGCACCAATCCAACCATTACCCTGTACCTTATCTTCAATGAAATCTTGTTCTTCTTGAGAGGTAATTGTGGCTAAATAACCTTTCAATCCAAAATACGACTTACTTTCCGCTGCGGCTTTAGCATCAGTCCAACTAATACCATCAGAGCTAACAAACTCGTAAAAATTATTATTTTCTGGATTTGCTAAGTTATTTCCCAAAGAGAATTGAACATTACGAGACGAGGTATCATCACTTGTAGTACTAAAAGTGACGGCTCGTAATGCTTCTTGATAGTTGGCTTCGCTAGCTTGACCGTCTATTTTTAAAACACCAGAGGTCTCGTCATATTCTAAAGTGTAACTGACTCCTCCGACTGTGATGCTACCATTTTGTTTCCCTGTAATAGAAAGAACATCACCAGACTTGAAACCATCAATAATTACTCTTGCAGCATTTAAGTCCCCATCTGCATCGCTAATAGTTAAATTTGGGGCAACTTGCGTACCGGGTGAATCTGGAGCATAGGAAACTGAGCCACCAGCTGTTAGAGTCTGTGATGAACCGTTCTCTGCTACTGCCGCAGGATAGCTTGAAGAAGATTTGATTGCACTAGTACCTAATAAATCTGTAGCATTTTGTAAGTCAGATGCAGGAACTATAGATTTGATATTTTTGTTAAGCATTTCCACGGAAGAATATCCCCTCAGATTAATAACGGTTCTATAAAAAGCAAGTTGATATACCCTGGCTAGAATGTACAAATTTTGAATTATAGAAAGACTTTGAGAAATTGGAAAATTCCAAAAACTTTCAGGTCTACCTACAAGCTTAAACTTGACACTACTTAGTAAATTTAGTTACTTGCTACTGAGAGCAAGCCAAACTAAATATATTTTCAGAATTCGGACAAGATGCCCTACTTTTGGATAAAACTATCTCAAATGACTTTTTACCCTATTAGGCAAATCATTCTCTCAGAAAAAGTTGACATAGGGATCGAAAAAAACATTATAAAAATCTAAAAAAAATTAAAAACCTATAAACATAACAAATTTATTGCGGTTTTTAGCTAATAGAAATTATTACATTTTTATATACAAATTTAGTTATTTAGTGGTTGTTTTATTCACTAGTTATTAACTTAACCTTCTTGATGCTTTTGCCTTTTCAGTAATGGAGATATCTACAAACTTGTACTTCAGTAAGGGAAATTTAAATATTTAACCTTTAATTAATCAATCAAAAGCAGATATTTGTAAACTTTTTTAACCTTTTAGAACTTACGCACGGACTACGTATTTACGTCTGGAGCGAGTTTAAGTTTAGTACAACTCCGTCTTAAGCATTAACTATGCCTGCCGTCAGGCTTTAGCAAAGTCTTATTTCTCGTTACGAGTGCGTAAGTCCTAATCTTTTTAGAGATGTAGGATTGTTGCGTTTCTAGATTCATTCTCTACACATTTCTAATACATTTATGGGAATAAAATTACTAACTTAAAAAATTCACAAAACACTATTTAAAAGCGTCTATTTATTGTGTGTTTGACCTGGCGTAAAAGCATTATTAATGTAATATAGGAGACTTTTATGTTACCTTTCCCAACTCCACTTTCTACTCGCGGTACGCAAATTGTTGACGCTAATGGGGATTCAGTTATTCTGAAGGGTGTAAATTGGTTTGGAATGGAAACAGATGTTCATATTCCTCATGGTTTAGCTTTTAGAGACTATAAAAATATGCTTGCCCAGATAAAAAGTCTGGGATTTAATCTGATTCGTTTACCTTTTTCAGTTAATGCTCTTAGGTCTTCATATATAGGCTGGGTTAATTATTCTATAGGTTCCAACCGAGACTTACAGGGAAAAAGACCGGTTGAGGCTATGGACATTCTTATTGAAGAAGCTGAGAAACAAGGTTTGTTTATTTTGTTAGATAGTCATCGCCTTAATGACGATAGAATACCAGAATTATGGTATGGTGACGGTTTTATTGAGGCTGACTGGATAAATACTTGGACGATGTTAGCTCAACGCTACAAGTATCGAAAAAATATAATTGGTGCAGACCTTAAAAATGAACCCCATGGTAGAGCTAGATGGGGTAATAATGACCAATCAACAGATTGGAGATTAGCAGCACAAAGATGTGGGAATGCAATTTTATCAATTAATCCAAACTGGTTAATCATTGTCGAGGGTGTTGGAAATGTTCCTGGTCAAAAATTATCGGGTCATTGGTGGGGTGGTAATTTGGAGAATGCAGGAAGTTATCCTATAGTTTTGAATTTACCCAATAAAGTTATCTATTCTCCTCATGAATATGGTGAGGGGGTACATCCAGCATCGTGGTTTTATGAGTCAAGTTTTCCAAACAATCTCTATGAACGTTGGGAAGAAGGTTTTCATTACATCGTAAAGCAAGGAATAGCACCAATATTGATTGGGGAGTTTGGCGGATTTAAAGTAGATGCTAATTCTAAAGAAGGAATTTGGCAAAGACAATTTGTCGATTTTATCGCAGAGAATCAGCTATCTTTCATCTACTGGAGTTGGAATCCTAACAGTAGTGATACGGGGGGTGTTCTTTTAGACGATTGGAAGTCTGTTGATAAACCCAAATTACAATTACTCAATAAAATACTGATTCAAGACAGACCTACTACACCTGCGACTCCAACTCCGGAACCAACTCCGCAACCCACTCCAGAACCTACTCCAGAACCGGATTTACAAGTAGAAGTAGAGGTAGTTATACTCAGTGAGTGGAGTAATGGTTTTTGTTTAGATTTTCAAATTACTAACAATAGCAATACAAATATTAGTGAGTGGGAAATTACTTTTGAAGTCAATGAAGCGCAGATTTATAATTCCTGGAATGGAACTTTTGTCAGTCAGGGTAGTACATATAAAGTCAGTGCTGAAAAAGATTGGACAAAAGTTATTCCTGCTGGAAGTACGCTAAAAGGTATAGGGTATTGTGCAAATAAAGTAGGTTCTGACTACAAACCTTCACAGATTAAATTTGGACTGAAGTGATTTTGTTATTTTTAAAGAAAAAAGTACAGACAACTTTCCGAAAGTAGAAAGTTAAAAGTTGTAGCTATGGGTGATACAACAGGACAAAACCAATGCAATTCTGAGTAGCTTGGCTACTCAGAATTTTTTTAGTAACTAACTAACTACTAAAATCCAACAAAGTTATTACGTCTTATACCAAGTAAGTTTTGCTAAATAAATAATACTCAGTATTCCTGAAAGCTTAGGACTGAAAGTCCTATAATTATGGAAAAATTCCTCTAAAAGAGGACTGAATAAATATATAATAAAAGTATTATTTGTTACCATATATTTTGATTTCACTATTTATACATATAGGTACAAGATTTGAAATTAATTCAACTCCACCTCGAGACCAATGAAACCAACACATTTTTTGGTAAGTCCTAAAACCGTTCATATTTAAGGATTATAAAACAATACGGTTCAGACAAAGATAGTTGTAGGTTGGGTAGAGCCACAGCGTTAAACAACAAAGGGCTGATTTGTTGGGTTGAGGTAAGAAACCCAACCTATGCTTTTTCTATAGATGTATAATACAAAATGTAGTTATTGATAATTCGTTTTTGTCGAGTAATTGTAGAGAGTATATTTTATAATCAATTTTTAAGTGCTATATGCCTAAAAGGAGTTGGCAAAGCCATCACTATTTATGAAGAGAATAGAAGTTGAAGAAAGAGCTATTTTTGTTGGTTTAGCCGGTAGTCATGGTTATGGTCTGAGTCGTCCTGATTCTGATTATGATTATCGGGGGGCTTTTATTGCCCCGAAAAGATACTATTTGGGGTTTGATAAGGTTGAACAAAAGGATTCGGGTTGGGATGAAGAGGGAATTTTATCTTTTTTAGATGGGAATGAGGATACTGTCATTTATGAGATTAGAAAATTGATTCAGTTGTTAGCTGGAGCTAATCCCAATGTATTAGAATTACTATGGTTAAACAACTATCCTTTTTTAACTGAAATTGGTGAATATTTAATTAAAAATCGTCATTTATTCTTAAGTAAGAAAGTCAAACATACTTACTCTGGTTACGCTTTTGCACAAATAAAAAAGATGGAGACTCATCGTAAGTGGTTGTTAAATCCACCACAAAAGAAGCCACTACCATCTGATTTTGGAATAGAAGATATTGCTCCTTTAAATAAGGAGGAACTAAATACTTTTTTGGAGTATTTATATTTACTAATTCGGGGAAGAATTGAATTTTTAGAAGAGTCGGAACAACTGTATAAATTGCTGACGGCTGATATAGATTTTAAGGGTGTTTTAAAACAGTATACTTTCCCGGAAGAGACTTTGGAATATACTCAATTGTTAACCAGCAGTAGTAAGGATTTTATTCGTTTATTAAAAAAGAGTCAAAGCTATAGGGTAGCTGTAAGAGAATGGCAATCTTATGAATCTTGGAAGAATAATAGAAACCCTGCAAGGGCAGAAATGGAGAGAAAATCCGGTTTTGACCTCAAACACGGTATGCACTGTATTAGATTATTGCGTAGTGGTTTAGAAATATTACAAACTGGAAATTTAACAGTTGATAGAAGGATTTCGGGGGATGCTAACAATTTAAGAGCAATTCTTGAAGGTGAATATAGTTATGAAAAAGTAATGAAAATGTCTGAGGATATTGTCGCTGAGATGGATGAAGTTTACGATAAATCTAATTTGCCTCATAAACCTAACTTGAATGAGATTAATGATTTATGTATGGAATTAGTGGAGATGAAGGGGTTTTAAAGATAGGGTAAAAGAATGTGGATTAGGGTATAAATGCTGGTTGTCAGAGATGCGATCGCTAAAAAATATCCGAGACGGGATGGTCTATATGTCGGTGTTATGGGTGTAGTTGTCTGTCTTACTAAAAGTGATGTTGAAGCACTGATGACAAATGCTAGTCCTAGTATGACGTAGGGTAGTTGATTTAGCTGTAATGTCCAAATAGAAAACATGATCAAGGCTAAAGCGATCATTAATATTTCTACGAACTTGGGTGGATTTTGTTGGCTGAGTAAAAATAAACTGTTCAACCAAGATTGACAACGTTGGGTCATATTTTCTTTAAGTTTGGTGTTGGTTTTGTATTTTATTGTATGTTTATTTCAAGTAAGGATGATATGAGCAACCCATAAGGTGGAAATTCCGGCATTCCGGCATACCCTGCGGGAACACCTCTAGTGAACAAAATTCAAAATTCAAAATTCAAAATACTTCCTACGGGAGGATCTTGCTACAAAATTCCGACGTTCCTGCATTAATTTAGCTCTACCTTGCAATGAATACAGCTAAAACATTTTTCTGACTTTAGCTAAAAGTATTGATATAAAGATTATAAAATGTGCAAGTTAGGAGTGATGGTGATTGGTAATTGGTAATTATCCATTACCAGTTACCTAGATTTACCGTACACCCCCCGTCGCTTTGCTTCGACCTGTACCATTAGCTGAGGTAGTGTCTTCTGGTAATTCAATTCCAAATACACGAGCAAATACTTTTTCCACTTTGTAACCAGAATCAATTGATTCTAAGGGGTCTTTGCGTAGTCTATGACGCAAGCATAAAGTAATAACTCGATGAATATCATCGACGGTAATTTCTGTGCGTCCTTCAAATGCTGCGATCGCTTTTGCTGCACGGTTGGTAACAATGTCACCACGTAAGCCATCTACGTCTAATTCCGAACATACTTCAGAAATTTTCACCCGTAAGTCATAATCGACATTCACATTAGCTAAAGTCTCCTGAGCTTTAATAATTTGCTGTTGTAAGTCACCTTGCTCGGGTTTGTACTTACTAATAAACTCGGAGGGATTTTGGTCAAATTCCGAACGTTGTTCTACAATTTGAACTCTTAATGCTGGTTCTTTAACTGTATGAATTTCGGCGTGCATTCCAAAACGATCGAGTAACTGGGGACGCAATTCACCTTCTTCTGGGTTTCCGGAACCAACTAATACAAATCGGGCTGGATGACGGATAGAAATACCTTCTCGCTCTACAGTGTTCCAACCACTAGCAGCCGAGTCTAATAATACATCTACTAAGTGGTCATCTAATAAATTTACTTCATCTACATAGAGGATACCTCGGTTAGCCTTAGCCAGCAATCCTGGTTCAAAAGCTTTTACACCTTCAGATAAAGCTTTTTCAATATCAATTGTGCCGCAAACTCGGTCCTCGGTGGCTCCCAAAGGTAAATCAATCATCTGTACTTTTGTTTGTACAGTGGGTATTTCTTCCCCATTTTCCATTTTTTGACGGACTTCATCGCTCATCATTTCCGGATCGCTGGGATGGGAATTAAACATATCATCAGCAACTACAGAAATTTCTGGTAGTAAATCAGCCAATGCTCTGATAGTTGTGGATTTACCAGTACCGCGATCGCCCATAATCATCACACCGCCGATTTTGGGGTCAATCACATTTAGTATAAGAGCCAGTTTCATTTCTTCCTGACCCACAATTGCTGTAAAGGGAAATACAACCCGACGCGCTGTTGCTGTCTTCTGAGCAGTAGGACTCACTAAATTAACCTTTATATATTAGCTTCTTACAATCTTTTATTGTGCCATAGGACGAGTTAAACAGTTGTCATATCTGTGGGGACTAAGTAATTAGTAATGAGTAAAGAGTAATGAGTAGCATCTTTTCAATTGCGTTATATCGTAACTAATTAAGCGGACTTGATATAAGTCCTATACTTATATCAGATTAAAGCTCTCTTCCTTATCTCAGAGAAAAGCTGTGTCGATATGTTCTTTTTTCTGATATTTTATAACTGTAATAAACTGTTACGGGTTTTCTACAAAAATCTTTAATATTATTGTTGATATGCTTAGACACTGGGTTCATAATCCTGGACAACCCAGGTGGTTTAGTTTTATCAGTCTGTTTTGCTTTTTTGAGTATCAAGCTGTGGTCTATGTTAAACCTGATTGTATTACGGCGGGGACGGCTATCGATTTTAATGTTTTTGGCAAATGTAGTAGTTTTGAGATATCTAGCACAGGATTGTACAGATTCGGGTATGCTAAAGTTTCGACGTGGATAATATGATACTCCAGTGTCTGAGAATAAGATAAGAAGCTGGCATCCCCCGATAGTGCCTATGGTTAGTAAAATGCTGCAAATACAAAAACAGTTCCAGCACCCAATTTTATTATTTAATCTAGTTTTCAATTTCTATTGATTAATTTAGTAATTAATTTAGCTACATCAATATATTTCCCATTCATTTAATTCAACTAACAAAAGTATCTGCTCCATCTCCGACTTTCGGTCAAACTTTTATGACATGATTAAAGGTAAACTGATCAACTTTGACCGCGATTAAGGGTGCTAATTCCCACAAGTTTAGTCAAGGTTCCTGTATGGAAGGCAAGAAAATCAAAAACTAAAAGTTAAGAGCTAACAGTTAAGAACTGAAAGCTAAAATCCAAAATAAATATTTGCTGATTTGCGGTGGTGCCTTATACTTCAAATGTGATTCTGATGTAAATCTCAAATCAATTTAAGGTAAGGCGCATAATCCGCATGGCAGACTTGACTCCTAATTCTAGCTTTAGTTTGACACTCCGCTTGCAAATACCTAATCGTGTAGGGATGTTTGCATCAGTTACCCAAGCGATCGCAAACAGTGGTGGTAATCTTGGTCAAATTGATCTAATTGAGCAAACCCGGGAACGTTCGGTTAGAGATATGACGGTGGATGCTGCGAGTTCTGACCATGCAGAGGAAATTACTCAAGCTGTGAGGGCTTTAACTGATATCAAATTGATTGATGTCTACGATCGTACTTTCAATTTACATCGTGGTGGCAAAATCAGCGTTACTAGTCGTATCCCCCTCAAAAGTGTTTCTGACTTAGCTATGGCTTATACTCCTGGGGTCGGGAGAATTTGTACCGCGATCGCTCAAAATCCAGAGGAAGTTTTTAATTTAACGATTAAGCAAAATACTGTCGCAATTGTGACGGATGGTAGTGCGGTGTTGGGCTTGGGAAACTTGGGTCCAGAGGCTTCTATGCCAGTAATGGAAGGTAAAGCCATGTTATTTAAGGAATTTGCCGGTATTGATGCTTTCCCCATCTGTTTAGCAACCCAAGATACAGATGAGATTGTCCGTACTGTGGTTAATTTGGCTCCCGTGTTTGGTGGGGTGAATTTAGAAGATATTGCTGCTCCTCGCTGTTTTGAAATTGAGGCTAAATTACGGGAACAGTTAGATATACCAATTTTTCATGATGACCAGCATGGTACGGCTATTGTCACTTTAGCGGCGCTGTTTAATGCTTTAAAACTGGTTAATAAAAATATACAAGATATTCGCATTGTGATTAACGGTGCGGGTGCTGCGGGGGTTGCTGTAGCTAAACTACTACGTAAAGCCGGGGCGATAAATATTTGGATGTGCGATTCTAAAGGAATTATTTCTACCAGTCGCACTGATATTAACGAACAAAAGAAAGAATTTGCGGTGAAAGCTCAAGGAACCCTTGTTGGTGCAGTCCAAGGAGCAGATGTGTTTATAGGTGTTAGCGCTCCAGGAGTTCTCAGCCCAGAAATGGTACGTTCTATGGTAAAGGATGCCATAGTATTTGCGATGGCAAACCCAATACCAGAGATTAGACCCGAACAAATCAAAGATGATGTAGCGGTTGTAGCCACGGGACGCAGTGATTACCCCAATCAAATTAATAATGTCTTGGCATTCCCCGGAGTATTTCGTGGAGCCTTAGATAGTCGCTGTTCAACCATGACAAGTAAAATGTATCTGGAAGCAGCTAGTGCGATCGCGTCTTTAGTACATTCTTCAGAATTGAATAAAGAACACATTATACCTTCAGTATTTGATAAGCGAATTTCTAGAGCTGTTGCTGGTGCAGTGCAACGCGCAGCTCGTGAAGAAGGTATCGCTCGTTGTTAGAAATTAAGAATTTGACCTTTCTCTGCGGAATTGGGTTGTCATTTATTGTAGAATAACCTCGTCCTTAGGGACGAGGTTTGATCCCACATTCCGCACCCACAGATCCAAAAATGGGTTAGGACTCATTATTAGTACATAAAAACTATATTTTTTTTGATTTAATTAGATACAAATGAGAATAATACCTATTAATGATAGTAACTATGTATTAAAAAAGTAGAAAAAGTAGGTTGTGTTTTACCAATATCTACGTCAATCAAGCCCAATTGGTCTAATTTCTTAACTGCCTTTGATGTTGCTCCCTTTCAGCAATTCTCATTTTGAACACTTAGTATTAAAAGTAACTCCAGTTTCAGAATTCGTTTTTATGTTTTCTCGAATTACAATGAGGACAGTTAAGTTTTTTTGAGCAATAATATTCCGTCCCATCTAATGCCAATAAGGTGTAGGGAAATCGATGTTTAATGCCTAAACTAATATAATGTCCGGCAAATTACCCATAATATATCATTATGAATGGAACAGAGTGGATCGAGGCAATTTCAATACCTTGCGATTGGTTCGCTCGCAATGACGGTTGTTCTGAATGGACATAATATAACTATTTGAATATGACTTAGATATGCATAAGTTAGAAGGTCGCAATATTAATATCTCTTCATCAAATGTAGGCAATAGCTAAAAATCATATTGTCATAACTGACTTATACCTAACTTAATACTGACTTCACACATATCAAAAGGTACCCAGGGTATGATTCTGAATATATATGAATCGAATATAATTCAGGTGCATACCTATGGGACGCTCAGTAAGAGTACGTAAAGATTATATTGAAAAAGTTAAGTTAGCTGTTCAACGGCAAGGGTTTCCTCGACAAAAGGACTTGGCAGAATCACTAGGATTTTCTTTAGCTACTGTGAATAGTTTTCTCAATGGGAAAGCTGTTGATTGGTTAAATTTTACAGAAATTAGCGAAAAATTAGGTTTTGCTTGGGAAGATATTGCTGATAAGGAAATTAACCCTGACGCAAGCAGTGATGATAATGTTAATAGTGATGGTAATGAAAGCGCAATTGTAATCCCAGATGATGATAATGATTTCATCTATATCAATCGTCCACCCATTGAGGATATATGTCATAAAACCATTTCCCAACCTGGTGGGTTATTAAGAGTTAAAGCACCAGGATGGATGGGGAAGACATCTTTGATGGTGAGAATCTTGAGGGAAATGGCACATCAGGGATACCGTACTATCCTATTAGATACCCATTATGCAGAGAAAGATGACTTTAGCAGCTTAAAAAATTTCCTCAAGTGGTTTTGTGTTAGTGTTGCTCAAAGTTTGCACGTCAAAAACCGATTAGCTGAATATTGGGATGATGAATTTTCCACTCCTAAAATGAACTGTACTGCTTATTTTGAAGAATATTTACTAACACAATCCTCTGCTCCTATGATTTTGTGGTTGGATAATGTTGAGCGGATATTCCGTCATGAGAAAATAGCAGGGGAATTTTTAGGGTTATTAAGAGCTTGGCACGAACAAGCAAAAATTAATCCTATCTGGAAGCAGCTACGGTTAGTAATAGTTCATTCCACGGAGGTATATGTTCCTCTAAAGATAAACGAGTCACCTTTTAATGTTGGTGTACCCATCGATTTACCTGAATTTACTCCTGAACAGGTACTTTTGTTAGCGAAAAAACACGGTTTGGAGTGGGATTTGCAGCAAGTTCAACCATTAATGGACAGAGTTGGAGGACACCCTTATCTGACTGGACAAGCATTTGTTAATTTGCAACTTAACCCCAGTATTACCTTGGAAAAACTACTGCAAACATCAGCCACAGATAAAGGTATATACGGGAATCTACTGCGTCATTATTGGCGAATTATTGAAAAAGATACGGAATTAACAACAGCTTTAAACAAGATTGTCAAAAGTTCCGATGCTGTCCGTATTTCACAGAAACAGGCATATGAATTGGATCGAATTGGATTAGTAAAATCACTGTATCGTGAAGTGACAATTCGCTGCGAATTATACAGAGAATATTTTCGCAGCTGTTTTGATTTTCTCGACCAATCACTTGACTAATCACTTGACTAATCACTCGACCAATCACTCGACCAATAATTTTTTCTACCCTTTCTTATAAATCAATAATCTAAATCAATAATCTAATTTTGGGTATTGACTTTCACGAACCGTAAGGTTTCAGAGTCATATCCAAAATTATCGTCTTCTTTTTCAATTTACTATCTATTTTTCATGCTATGAATACCCAAAATAATTCTATATATCAATATCAAGTAGGAGGTAGTCTCCCCCCAGATGCAAAAACCTATGTTTCTCGTGAAGCTGATGAAAAACTTTACCAAGAACTTAAAGCTGGAAAACTTTGTTATGTCTTAAATTCCCGTCAAATGGGAAAATCTAGCTTGAAGGTGCGAACAATAGAAAGATTGCAGCAAAAGGGAATAGTCTGTGCGTCAATTGATATTACAGAAATTGGTAATCAAGACATTACACCCCAACAATGGTATGGGGGATTAATTCATAGTTTAGCTAATAGTTTTAATTTGTCGAAAGAGTTTAACTTACGTCATTGGTTTAGAGAACGCAACTATCTTCCTCCTGCCCAATTATTTGGAGAATTTATTGAACAAGTATTGCTTACTAAAAAATCGAGTCAAATAGTAGTTTTTATTGATGAGATTGATTACTTACTCAATGTTACTTTTAAAGATGACTTTTTCGCAGCTATTCGAGTTTTTTTTAATAAAAGAGCAGAAAACAAAGAGTATAAACGTTTAACATTTGCATTATTTGGAGTTGCAACACCATCTGACTTTATTCAAGAAAAAAACCGTACACCTTTTAATATTGGTAAAGCCATTGAATTAACAGGTTTTCAACTAGAGGAAGCACAACCACTCATGGAAGGGTTAGCAGAAATTGGTAATCCCGAAGCTTTAATGCGATCGCTGTTGGAATGGACGGGAGGACAACCGTTTCTCACACAGAAGGTTTGTAAACTAGTTTTGAATAGCGATAAAGTTATTCCTCCTGGGAAAGAAAATGTTTACCTCGAAACCATTGTTAGGGAAGGAGTTATTACTAACTGGGAAGGACAGGACGAACCAGAACATTTACGAACGATACGCGATCGCATTATACGCAGTAATGAAAAACAAGTTGGTATCTTATTGGGTTTATATCAGCAAATAGTTTCCCAAGGTGTAATTGGTGCAGATGACAGTTCAGAACAAATGCAACTACGGTTAACAGGATTGGTAGTCAAGCAGAACGGTAAGTTAAAAATTTATAACCGTATTTATCAGTCAGTTTTTGATAAAAAATGGGTAGAAACAGAGTTAAACAAACTACGACCCTATCAAGACAATTTTCAAATTTGGTTAGATTCTGGGTGTAAAGATGAATCACGTTTACTACGGGGTCAAGCACTCACCGAAGCATTAAAGTGGCAAATTGATAAAAGTTTAAGCACTCAAGATAATGATTTTATATCTGCAAGTCAAGAAAGAGAAAAACGCGACCTCGAAGAAAAACTAGAGTTGGAGAAAATTCAAAGTCAACTAGACCAAGAAAAACTAGAAGCAAAGATAGCTAAAAGTCAACTAGAGCAGGAAAAACAAAAGCTTCAGAATCAGAAACAAAAAACTCGATTAGCGATCGCTTCTGCCGCTATTATAGTAGTCACTACATTTGCAGGATTTAAGTGGAGAGATGCTGAGATAGGAGAGATACAGGCTTTAGTTACTTCTTCAAAAGCAAAATTTACATATAATAAATATACTGTAGAGGCTTTAATTGATGCTTTAAAAGCCAATAAAAAATTTAAGCAGTCTATTTGGCTTCGGCTACAAAATGATAAAAATTTAAAAAGAGATGTCCTTGAAGCACTGAGTAATGCAGTATATGGAGTCAGAGAAAGTAATCGTCTAGAAGGACATAAAGGTCTAGTTTGGCGAGTTAGATATAGTCCTGATGGTAAAACGATTGCGACTGCAAGCTTTGATGGAACAGTTAGATTTTGGGACTCTCGCGGTAAAGAACTTCCAAATATGAGAAAAAAATATCCTAATCACGTTATGGACGTTAGGTTCAGTCCCAACGGTCAATACATTGCTACCGCGACTAGAAATGGAAGTATAGAAGTTTTGGATAAAAGCGGTAAGAGTCTTGATACTTTTCAGCATAAAAATGAAATTTGGGGTATCAATTTTAGTTTCGATAGCAAATTCATCGCTACTGCTGGTATGGACGGAACAATCAAACTTTGGACAGCAAATGGTCAGATAATAAAAACTTGGAAAGGTCATGATGATGACGTTCTGTATGTAAGTTTCAGCCCAAATGGTGAGATGATTGCAACAGCATCTGCAGATAAAACAGTAAAACTTTGGAACACACAGGGTCAGTTAATTCATATCTTCTCAGAAGGTGATGGAGGACATACAGATCAAGTTTTGAGTGTGAATTTTAGTCCTGATGGTCAAACTTTAGCATCTTCGAGTCGCGACAAAACAGTTATTCTTTGGGATATCAACAAGAAAATTAAAAGACGCACACTTTTCATAGATACAGATAGAGATAGAGATAGAGTAAACAGTGTAGTTTTTAGTCCTAATGGTGAAATGATTGCTGCAGCTGACGAAAATGGAACTATAAGATTATGGCGCAATCAAGGAGATAATCAAGCGATCGCAACTTTCAAGGGACATAAAGGTGCTATTTACAGCGTTAGTTTCAATCCTCAATCTGACGCGATCGCATCTGCTGGTGATGACAAGACAATTAAATTATGGCAAATAAAAAATAAATTTCAAACCGTATTTATTGGACACAATGAGGCAATTCGCAGTACTGATATTAGCCCTGATAGTAAGCTAATAGCTTCTGGTAGTAGCGACAACACAGTAAAGCTATGGAATTTGCAAGGAGAAGAAATTAACACTTTGGATCATAACGGTTCAGTTAATAGTGTGAATTTTAGCCCTGATGGTAAGGTAATAGCTTCTGGTAGTAGCGACAAGACAGTAAAGCTATGGAACTTGCAAGGAAAATCAATCCAAACTCTTAATAGTAGTGACTATATTTCAAGCGTAAATTTTAGTCCTAATGGGAATCAAATTGCTTTTTCCAAAGTTGATGGAAATATAGAAGTATGGGCTAAGAAGAACAAATTTGTACCCCTCTCCACTTCTTTAGACACAGGTAGTAGAGTCTTTTCCGTGAGGTATAGTCCTGATTCTCAGAAACTTATCTCTGTAGCAGAGAATGGAAAGATAGATGTTTGGAATCAAAATGGAACTCGCTTGCATAGCTGGTATGGACATAATAGATCCGCAATTTATAACATCCGTTTTAGCCCGGATGGAAGAACCATTGCAACATCTGGCGAAGATAACACAGTCCAATTATGGGACATAGACAATTTTACTGCCAAATCGACCCTTAGTGGGCATACAGCCGGAATCTGGGGGCTGGATTTTCATCCTAATGGTGAAATGATTGCAACAGCTAGCGATGATAGCACAGTAAAAATATGGAATAGCGATGGTATATTAATTACGACCCTTCTTGGGCATCAGGATTTAGTTAACTCACTCAAATTCAGTCCCGATGGCAAAAAGCTTATTACTGCAAGCTCAGATAAAACATTACTGCTTTGGGATATAGAAAACTTTACTCTAGAGAAGTTTTCAGAGCGTGGATGTAGTTACTTAACTAACTTCTTGAAAAATCATCAGAGTTATCAAAAAGATATTTGTAACTAAAATATTAAGCTAATCTCTGTGAAAGTTACCAATCAAAGTGTACAAATAATCAAAAACTTAGAGGTCAATAATTATGGACGATAAAACAAAAAAAAAATCATCCTTTGATTATCAAGCAAAGGGTCTTGGATGGATACCAGACTATCCGGATTATCGTGACTATATACAGGATAAAAATCTCGCTAATCAATTAAGAGTCAAGGCTGAAGGTAATACTAATAATTTTGAGGAACTAGCTGATGTAATAATTTATCTTCTCAATACACAAGAATCTCCCTCAAATACGGAATTCATCAATAAAATAACAGGTAGAATCTTTGGAAATATTTCATTCGCAAAAGTAATAGTACACAAGCTTTTAAGAGACCAGTATGAATATAGCGAACTTCTGCCGAGTAATCAATATGAGCTAAATAAAGTTTCTTATGAAAGTATTCTCTCTAATCAAATTAGGGACTTAAAGCAGTATCTTTTAGTTTTCTTATTACAAATACAAAATCGTCACAATGGAATAAACACTAGTAATAATCAAGCAAATACTAGTGAAACAGAAGAATTAGAAAAAGCAATAAAAAGCCAAGATTATGCTTGGATTACAAAATGGACAAGAAGTACAGATTTTGATATAAATACGAAAGGTCTTATCAAAATATTTCAAACTAATATTCAAGAAATAATAAAAAAACCATCAAAGAACTCAAATGATTTAGATATTGAAGCTGAAAAAGGAAGAGTAGGCATTAACACTTACACTATATTGAATAGTTCATTTATAGCACTCTTATCAGAAAAGGATAAGAATGATATCGTATTACCAGACATTCAGCCATTATCGATAGCTTCACTAATACCGAATGAAGCGTTTGAAAGAATATTATATAAACTCAAGTCAATTGCTTTAGAGCAAATAGAGGAAGCAAGTAGTAATGAAGTCATATTTGAAAATGATTTTATCGAAACCTTTTTCAAGAACGAAAATAAGCATCAAATATTTGAATATTTCTTTGAATATTTCTTTCAAGATAAATTAAAAAATAATAATAAGGAAACATTATCATTAGAAAATAAATTTGACAGCTTATTTAAAGAAGACCCACTATTAAATGACGATAAATTTTTCCAAAAAATACAAGACAAACTATACATTATTGAACCAATTATTTCATTTTTGACTCAACTCCTTTCCCCGCTATCTCAACATAATAATGAGCCGCTAGAAAATCTGATTGAAATTGGATTGTTAAAATTTGGAGAAGCTTTAAAATGTAAAGAAAATCAAGAGTCAAATTTTGAGTTATCATCTCATTTACTCGCTACACAAGCATTAAATAAGACCATATATTACTTAATCAATGAGATGAGAGAAATAATAAAGCTTAATAATCGACAATTTAAAAACAAAATCGAAAAAGAAGAACAAATAAATACTAGATTATTGTTCTATTTTTTGCTGATAAAATATGTCCAATCTACTTCATCTGATATCGAAAGTCTAAAAGAAATTATATCTACAAACAACCCTAATATTTTTGATAAGCAAGAGTTTTTTCAAATCGACAGTGTTCTAAGCAATCAGAAAATCTCTTCAACGAAGGATGAGCAACTTCTATTAGAAAATATAAATCTGTATATTCCTCTAAGTAAATATAGTTATGTTCCCCAACCAAATGATTCAGATGCGGGGAAAGGCTTTGGAAAAGATTCTAAAAACAGATATGAGTCTAAAAAATCATATTTTTATTTCTTTCTTCCAGGAGTTATTGATTTGAGCTTCTGGTTTAATCCAGTTAAAGACCAGGGAAAATTAAACTCTTGCACAGCATTTGCTGCTACATCATTATTGGAGTATTTTGTTAATAGAAATTCCAATGAAAACATGGAGCTTTCTTCATTATTTCTATATAAGGCTGCACGTAACAAAATGGATCTTCAAGGAGACATAGGAGCTTCTATACGAGAAACTATGAAAGCTTTGACACTATTTGGTGTCCCTCCAGAAAAATCCTGGACTTATGACGAAGATAAAGTAGACGAAGAACCACCGTCCTACTGCTACGCTTATGCTGATAATTTTAGGACTCTGAAGTATTTTCTACTAGATTATGCTGGAATTTCTACGGAAGCTCTACTTTTTCAAGTCAAAGCAGTTCTAGCTACAGGATTTCCCTGCATCTTTGGTTTTACTATTTATGATTCTGCGTATGCAGAATGGAATGAGGAAGGTCATATTCCATTTCCAAATCACCAGAGAGATAAAGTTGTTGGAGGACATACAGTTGTTGCTGTGGGCTATGATAACTACAAAATTATTAGATGTGCAGATCGTAAAAAATATTCTAAGGGTGCATTATTAATTAGAAATTCCTGGGGAACTGACTGGGGAGTAAATGGCTATGGATGGCTTCCTTACGACTATGTTTTGAGTGGACTTACAGGTGCTTGGTGGTCACTACTTAAGGCAGAATGGTTTGATGAAAATAACTTTGGTCTGGCGAAACCCGGTGGAGGAGCAGACCCTACAATTAAAGATACAGGTACAAATACAGGTACAAATACAAATCCATAAGCATTCATATAAATTATAAAAATCTGAGCTATTTTGTAGTCTCAGATTTTTAATGATAGATAATGAAAGTTGAAGCTCTTTTTAGCTACTATTCCTTAGTTGGTGTAGGTGCTAACAATCCAGCTAAACCACCCAATGCACCAGAACCCAGTGCTGTGAGAATATCGGGAATTTCCTCACCCTTAGCTTGTAAATAAACTGCACCGGTAATAGAAGAAACTAAACTTAAAGCTAAAGCACTAACAACAATTCGATAAATCCATCTGTCAGTTTGTAATGGTGTTCTCATATCTTCATCCTCCTGTTCTACAATTTTTGGAGTTGATATGTCAGGTATAATTCGTTGTGAGGAGAGTTCTATTTTCTGGGAGTCAGTATTCAAATTATTTGGGTCGATATTGATAATAATGCCGCGTTTCATAATTCTCGCCACCTCTTACTGATAGTTAGTGGATAGGGAATTAAACAGATCGATATTAATTAATTTGTTAGTTTAATTACCTTATATTCTTATTTAAACAGAGTGATTGCTGAGATAAGGACTGTGATATGACTTAGTAAGTAAAAGTTATTAGTTAGTTGTATAAAATTAATTTTTAATTTGGGTTCATAGAACAATTTCTAGTACATTATTCAGATAAAATCTACTATGTTTCATGCAGTAAAATTATCTACTTCCTTTTAACAATAAAAAAATAGCGGGCAAAATGCCCGCACAACAATACTAATTAATGATGATTAATTTATAACAACTAGGCAATAAAGGAATCATTCACAAAAGCAAGTAACTTCTCAAAGGAACCAGCAAAGCGGTTTCTATCTACATTACCTCTTACACCTGCAACACTACCAGTTTCAGTATATTGCCAGAACATCCAACCGTTTCCACCCCAATTATTCGCAGGAACTAATGGTTGTGGTTTAGTCGTATAGTTAGCAACCCATAGAGGATATTTAGTAAATACTTCGGTATTACCCATATAGCTTGTCCAGAAACCATAGCTGGTATAGATTAAGCTTTTACGTCCTGTAGCACGTTCAACAGTATCCAACCATCTCTGCACTCGTTCAATCCTTTGATTGAGATTAATTTGTTTCCATTCTTCTTCGATATAGTCTGGGTAATGTTCCAAATCAACTACTGGTGGTAAATCCTCTGCTCCCAAATCACCTATCACTTTCAGGAGATTCTGCGCTTGTTCTTCAGGATTCCGTAAAGGACGGAAGAAATGATAAGCACCCCGAATTATACCAGCAGCTTTCATTTGTTTCCAGTTGTCATTGAAGTATGGATCAGTATAGGTAATCCCTTCAGTTGCTTTTGCAAAAGCAAAGGAAACATCACTATTTTTTACGGTTTGCCAATCAATTGCATTACCATTATGGTTAGAAACATCAATTCCGATTTCGTTAGTTGTCTCTCCCACCAGTAAAATATCTAAAGCATCGCTAGTAAGTTTGTGATTAGTCGAATCAAAACCATTAACAGTAATTCGTCGTTTCCCAGCACGATTAAAGGGATAATTAAGAGTCCAATTTCCTTCAAATACAGGTACTTCTCCGAGTTTATAGATTCCATCAGCAATTAATTCTACTTTGATAATTTCATTTGCAGCTTCTCCTCGAAATGTAATTACATCACCAAGCTTGAGTCTAGAAAGATTTTCAGGTGCAGTAAATTTGATAGACATTTGTGTCTCCTATATAGTTAGTAACTGAATAAGTGTGTTTGAGAATGAGAACAAAAATTAGAGGAAATAATTAACGCTTCTCTGGGAAATGTGCCCAAGTTTTTTCCGAACCGCTATAGCTTTTTGACTTTAGAAGTTTGTAAGAGTAGTGAAGATTTTCACCAGTCAAATCAGT
>JBCCDM010000052.1:0-20886 GCA_039030795.1 Cyanobacteria bacterium P01_A01_bin.84 | reverse complement strand
GTCGAAAATCGAGCCTATATACAGGGAAACCCCAAAAGGGGGTATCTGAAAAACCCAAAAAATAATCTTCTTAAAATCATACATTTAACCAATATCCGCACCTTGTAAAGCTTTCAGACCTGCGTGTCTTGTGAAAAATGCTAAAAGTGGTGTAAAAAATCATGAACTTTGCGAGACATGATTTACACAAACTTTCACCAATTGTGGAAAGGCTGAAAATTTTAATACAACGCAGCAGCAAAGGACACAGCCATTTTTTAGTACAAGAATACTTACATTAAGGTTTACCATTTGTGGATTGCAGGAGGATGTATTTAGAATAAACTTTTTCTTTATTTCTTACAGAATGTCGATTTTTAATAAAATCTTTTTCACCATTTCATTAAAAAGTAAAATCCCCATATCTGAGGAGACACGGGGCACCTTTCAACGCGATTCTATTACTAAGAAACCACTATTAAAAGAAATTGAATATAAAAGTAAAGACTCTACATAAGAAAACCATTTTAATTATCCCATAAATATTAAAAATCTCCGTACCCGAATAATAGTACGAAGATTTTTAGAGGCAAACACCAAGGAGAAAAACTTAGGCTACATACCTACAACAAGCCACTTTAAATTTTTTATTTATAACAGTATTTATAATAGAATTGTAACATCTTAATTCACACTCAATTATGTTTTTAAACGAAGATGCTTTACGCGACAAACTAACAGCAGAAAGGGAAGGAAGGGAATACAAACCAACAGCATCTAGCTATAATCAAGATGCTGTTGCGGACACCTTTACAATTGAAGCTGATTCGGGGTTAGTTTCCGCTTTAGAGGCTTTAATATTGAAATCCAATATCAACACTCAAAAACTAGGTAATATCCTTGTTAAGCAAGCTATAGATATGCTTATGCATGGTGGAAACTACGACTCTTTACCGAATAAAGATGCAGCACCAAAATTACCACCGATGGCTTATAGTTTGTATTCACAAGATGAATTAGAAAACCAGCACTAGGATTTAATTAAAAATGAGTGAGTTGCAAACACACAAAGGTGGTGGAATCTATTGGAGGCAAGCTTTAACGCTTTCTATTGAATTTGAGGATAGTAATTCTCAAAAATTAACCCCTCTAACCGAATTAGAAAAAGGGGATGAAATAACTATCAAAGGTAAAACTTGGGTAGTTGAGGAAGGATTTACCATGCCTTCTGCTAGTAGCTATGGATTTGGTAATTGGAATATTAAGTTAAAGGAGAAATAATTAATATGACTGATGTAAATGACTTTCCATTTTGCATACCTCGATGTAAAACATTTGGTGTTGACGCTAAATTTATCGACCCGAATGATTCAAAGCAAGCCCCTGATTCAATTCCCTCAGATGTTTTGACTATTCTTAGAAAATTAGTGGATGGTAGAGAGGGGCTGTATATTTACAATGCTGGTGTTTTATTCGACCGAATAAAATCAGCTATGCGCTGCGAACTGATGTATTTATTTGAGTACGAAATAGACCAAACCGAGCAAGAAAAATTAAAAGCTTGGTTTGATGAATCGGGCTATAAATACGAGAATTTCAAACGAAGATTATGCGATACAATCTACGACTATATCAATGCGAGAAATAAATTTAAAGTAATAACTTGATTGATTATTTAACCCAGGAATAAAATAATTAAGTTAATCCCAGTACTAAACATACTGGGATATTCTATTATTTATCAGCCCAACTACTAGGAATATAAGGTTTATTCGGTGAACTCCAAAACTTTCCGTAAGCAATTGCAGATACTATTTTAATTTCATCTGCTTTAACTTTACCAGTATCTTTATCCTTATCAAAGTGGCGTATTTCATTTCCTATTTTTACTTGTGACTTAATTGTATCGGGGTGAGGTTTAATAGCTTGAAATAATTTTTCGTGTAACTTTTGCTCTGTTGGCTCATCACCCGGTACAAACCCTTCTAAATAAACATCGTATTCTCTAGCAAAACTATCAGAAGTAAATCTATAAGCATCTTGCCAGTATTGAACGTTGCAAACTATCCCTACCTCGTCGTGTACCATATTGATTAACTGCACTTCATATTCTTTAGGCATTGTTTCAACACTTGCCATAATCTTTTTAAGTGCGGTTGCTTCACTACGTGACCATTGACAAGCAATCAAATTAGTAGTGGCTAAATCGCCATTCTTACGAGCATAAAGCAGCTTAACCCCATCTGGTAAAGTAGTTAGGTTAAAAGCAATCCCTCCGAAGTTAAGCTCATTTTCTTCAGCTTCAGCAAGTATTTTTTTGATGTAATCTCCAATTCCTTGATAAAGATTCCAGAACTTATTAAACATTGTTTCGCCAGCACTTACACTTACTGATTGTCCAATGGTACCTGATAAAATTTTACGCATTTTATCGGCTTGTGCCCCATTCAAGACTGAGTAGAAAAGTGTTTTAGCTGCATCTCTAAATCTTTTTCCTGCTTTGCTTTTGTCGATTTCTTTAAACTCACCTGCTACTTTAGCAGTGCGTATTTCATCTTCAGTTAAATCTTTGACAAAATCGCGTATATCTGGAAAAGCATCAAGACAAGTACTGTCTTCGGCTAATAGCGCTTGCAATGCCATCATAGAGAACATTGAATGCGCGTCCATACTTTCATCTTCTAGCACGGATTTACCAAACTCACACTTACCAAAACCAACGGCTAATCTAGAGTGACTAGCGTTAGCATCTTCAGTAAAGAATGCTTGCATTCCATTTGTTAGTTTGAATAATTCACGAATAGGAATAGTTTCTTCAATACTTGGTTTATCCCAGAATTTTAACGGAGTGGATTTAGTATCTCTGACAAATCCAAAAAATTTTGCTTTAGCCTTCTTGATGAATGCTTGCAAGTTGGGAGTACCTAAACCATATTGATTACCACAACTCATTCTACCAGTACCGCTTAGTACCCCATATTCCGTTTTACAACTGCCGTTAATTTCAACTGATAAAAGTACTTTACTTAACTGGGTAATAGCTGCATTAAAACTCCTCCAAGCTTTCAAAACCAGTAACTCAGGAATATTAGGATTATCATTGATAACATCTTTAGAAGTACTGGTAAAGTTTTCTGTTACTTCTGGTAACTCCATATCTGGGTTATCTAAATCAAGCCCTAACGATTCGGCTATTTCTTGCGGTTCAAATGGATGCTCTCTATCTATATATCGCTTATTTAGCTCGGTAACAATTGCCTTAGCTTGAGCAGGTCTACAAGGCATTTTCAACCCGGTATCCCATTCTTGCTCCACTTCAGCTTTTACTTTTTCTAGTTTGGTAATACATTCACGCACTGCTTTTAAGTCGCAAGGGACACCGCGCCATTGCATCTCAGTAGTGTGATAAATATTGCGGTTTTCTACCCCTAATAATTGTAAGTTGGCATGTTTACCTTGCTCATTTTCAAATTCAGCAAAGCCCCATTTTTTAGGATTATCAAAGATTAGCTCTAACCGCTTTTTAAGAGCTAAAGTTAGTACCGCATCTTTTGCCGCGTAAATAATTTGTGAGTCGGTTAAATCTTCAGCACCCCAGTTACTCATTTGCTCGGTTTTATCTACTTCTACCCCTAAAAGATTGAATGCTGTAGAAGCTAAACCGTAAGCTGATTTAGTACCCGTTATTTGTGCTTGTACTTTTCCTGCTCCACAATCCCCGTGTAGTAGCTTAGTAGCAAGCATTGTACAGTAGGGGTTTTTAACGGTTAAACCATACTTTTTAATGCTGCTAGTATCAAATTTTAAGTTATGTCCTACTATTGTGTTTTGGCGAGTTAGTTTGTCGATAGCAACCCAAGCATTTTTAAACCATAAAGGTATTGCAGGTGCATCATTTTTACCTAAGTCAACTACATAAGTTGTTTCCCCATCACTAAACTGAATTAACCTTACTTGGTTGTTATTTTGGTCTAGACCGGGTTTAACTTGCTGGTTTTTCTTCGTTTGGGGATTGTGCCAGTACCATTTACCATTTTTGATAAAGCAATGCTCTTTATGTACTGCGCTTTCATAAGTTTCTGTGTCAAACCCGACCTCGGTTTTACTGCCTATCCACTGGTTAACTTTTCTAGTGAACTTATCAACATTATCAGGTGTAACTATTTCAACTGGGATATCAACATCTACGCTAAACCCGTGCTGCTGCATTAATACTTGAGAATGCTTTGATAACCCATAATCAGCGCGTGGTAGCCGTCTAGCTGATTCTAATACTGCATCCAAACCATAATTTTCAACTAACTTACTAGCAGGTTCATTTTCAATTAAACCTCTACCAATATTAAAAAATAACTGGGTAGTGACAAAGCTTTCGTGTTTATCTTTCACAAATTTTGAGTAAGCATCAAATCTTTTTTGTCGGTTAGTTCTGGTAGGTTTGATATTTGTTGACAGTTTTACTTGCTTAGTTTTACCAGTGTCTAAAGTCTTAGCTCTGACATTAGCCTTGCCATCGAGTTTGTAGCCTATTTCCTTAATAATATTTGCGAATAACGTCGGTGTTTTTACATTTTTATCGTGGTGCCAATTAAACACAATTCCGAATTCATTTGATTCGCGGACATTATCACAAAGTTTGGTAATAGGTTCGGGTTTAAATTTCTGCTTGTCAGTACCTTCTAAATACAAATCAGCTACCCCATGTTTAAGGGCAAACTGTAATGCTTCGCGTATTCCTAATTTTTCGAGTAACAGTACTTTTTGAATGAAGGAACCGTTAACGGCATCATGCTTAAAAATCTTCGTAGCACTACTATCTTCTAGTAGTTTTGTGCTGTTATAAATTGGCACTCCTTGCAACCTTAAAATGCGTTCCTGTTCCTGAAATTCCGCGTAATTTCTACCCTGAGTTAACCAGAAAAGTAATTCTTCTGATTCGAGTAAACCTAGCTTTTTATCGATTAAATCTTGGGTAGAAACATCATCATAACGATATGAGAATTTTTGAGAATAATACTTATTAACTGAATCGTGTTGCTCAACAGTTAATGCGGACTGTTCCTTATATTGGGAAACAGTTTTACTGTCTATATTTGGAGCGTTAAATTCTCTTTCCGCTTCCTCAATAATTCTCCGCTCTTTAATAATTTTTAGGTTATCTTTAACAGCATTTTCTACTTCTATTTCTAACGGTTCAATTGTTGCACCTTGCGCTCTTAATTTACTAAAAATGTAATTCTCACGATTTTTTAATTGTATGTTACGGATGGCTTGTAATTTGTAGTAATCCTCCTCCAAATTTAAATCCTCTATATCTAAATTAATAGATAAGTTTAATACATCCTCAATACCACTACTGTTAAATACAGCATCTTTAGTTTTGGCGTTAGTTGCTTCTTTGATTGCTGTTATTTGGTTTGCGTAATATTTTTTTACAGCCCCTTTCGACAATGCCCCATCAGCATTTAAGCTATTGCCAATGTATCCGCCAAAACCAAAATAACGCGGTATAGTGCTTGTTTCCCTAACTCTCATGCTCCCTTGGCAGACACCATTAGGTGCGCTAGCACCCATATGAATTACTACAACTGCATCTGGCTTATATATTTCTGGTTTCAAACTAAAACCAGCCTGAACACTAGGAGATGCTAATACTAGTAGGTACTTATCAATTAAATCTAACTGCCCTTCGATAACTATTTTGTAAGCATCAGAATTTTTTACTTTTATTGCCTCGGAATCCAAAATTAAAATTAGTTCTGGTAGTACATCTTTTAATCCGAATAATACTCCACCTTTACTAAACAACTCAGCTAAATTACCCGTACCGTATGTGCTAGTGGTTTTTTGACTATCGATACTTAAAAACACACGTTGGTTTTCAGCTAATACTCTTTGCGTAAAATCAACTGCTTTTTCAACGGTGCCTAAGTTGTAACCTTTAAATTTATTCCGTTTGCATCTGTTCTCGTATTTACAAATATCTTTATCTTCTATCCCCCCAAGTTTTTTAATCACATCTACGTGAAAGTCTGTTAAATCTGCGGATAAAAACAGGCACTTTTCAGCATTTCTAATTAGCGCAGATAATAACTCTACTACTTCTTTCCGTTGTTTAGATATTGTAGTGCTTTCTAGTAGTTTCTCGATAACTTCTGCTACTTCATCGATTACCAGAATTTTACCTATTGCCTGACTGCCATCTGCTTGAAACCTAAGTTTTTTACCTATTGTAATTGATTCCAAGCAGCAAACAATCCTTTCCCAGTTTGCAGTTGCAGCTATATCATCTCGGTAGTGAATATTAATTCCCTGCTCTTGTAAATCTTTAGTTATCTGTTTTCCTAATACTTTTAAAGGTGAAATTATCAATACTCCTAAGTCATCGTGTCCTTTTAAAATGCTTGACAAAGAGTATGTTTTACCTGATGACATTGGAGCAGTAGCACATACATATTTATACTTTGAAATTAATTCTAATAATTTACCTTCGCTAATGAATTGAGTATCTTCAACACAACCATCTGTAGGCGTGTAAGCACAGCTAGCGGATATCCCTACCCAATCTTTACTAGGTGTAGTTGCTTCTAAAATCCCCTTTAAAGTATTATCACCGTGGTTAGCAAGTATTGCTGAAAAGTCTTTACCTAGCTGCTTATCCCAGATGTTAACTATTTGGACTTGCTTACCTGACTTCCTTAAAAGTTTGGCTAGCTTATAAATATGATGCTCCACATAAAGCTGTTTATCTACGCTTGCATCAATATCAAACCCTATAGTTATGGAGTCATAAACAGAGAGTAATTTTTCTAAATCTGGATGTAGTTCTGTACCGTCAAACGCGCCATTAACACCACTGTAGGCTATAGCATTAAATCCTAGAGTCCATGCTGCTAACGCATCAAAAACACCTTCAGTAATAATTACTGTTTTGCTGTCGTTATGTTTGAAGTGTTTAAAAAATCTTATACCTACTCCCGTGGATTGCCTGTATCTCTCATAATACTTCCCCGTCCAAATAGGAGTATCTAACCGAGCTATAGAGCAATTGCTAGTATCCGACTGGAAGATTCTACCACCGCATTTATCAGAAGTAACAAAACCCTCTTTCTGTAGATTTGAGGTGTATGTAGAAAACTGGTCTAATTGGCTTAGGGTAAAGCCTTTTCTCTTTTTAGAAGATTGACGAGCGGAGAATCCGTTGGAGCGGTTGCTATTTTTGTCTATTTTGGATATCATTGGATTAACAATTTGAGGAATGAGTTATGTATTTAAAACCTTTCGTAGCCATTCCCCTGATTCTTTTGAGCCTCTAGTGCTGGATACACTAGGGGCATTTTTAATAGGGGTTTGAGCCGACCCGGTAAAGAGTCTTTACCAGCACCTTTGCAATCATATATACAGAAATCAACTATATATACAATCGTCATAACCCTTATATAGTAAGGCTTACAGGTATCTTTAACTTACTACTTTGTGCTTGAGAACACAAGGAAAAATGACAATTTTCATTTTCTTATCATTTTCTTCTCATTTTCTTCTCATTATTTAGCCTGTGACCAAACTATTCAGTAAAAAGTAAGAATAAGATTTTACCCATAAAACACCGAGCATCTATACAGCATCGGTGTTTCATCTTTTTTGAGAAAGTAAGAATAAGAATTTTAGGGTATTTCTTCTTTTTGGCTGTATGCCTGAGTTTTGTTTATCCGGAAAAACTCAAAAGTATTGCTTAACATCGCGTACATTTTTGACTTATTTTTAAGCATTTTTACTAGAGTAAATAAATTTCCTAATTAATATATAAAGTTCATTTTGTGGGTTAATCATTCTGGCTTTAGTCCTAATTTTGTCAGTTCTTCTTTAGGTAGCCACTTTAAAATCACTCCCGGTTGTATTTCGTATTTATTGCATATTTTGCGTAACACGTCTGGTGATGGTAGCTGTAAAGGGTTGTTGCACAAATCGTAAGCTGTTCTTTGAGCTATACCTGTTTCCTTCATGAATCTATATTTACTAATTTCTTTAGCATCAATAAACTGCTGAATCGTATTTATCACGGTCATCTCCTAACCCTTCACGGGAACTACATTACAAGCATATCTGATTTAATACTATGTATTCGGTCGCTATATTGTCAACTAGTTAAAGATAGTGATTACTTATAGCGGTTGATATTATATATAGTTAATCGCTATGCATAACTACTTGCACATTACTATCTAGTTAGTTATATTGGTAAATGTGAGCGACAGGGAAACAAGCCTGACGCGAGCAAACCGAACTACAACAATTAAATACAGTCAATTTACCGTAACGGAAAGTACCCGCACTAAGGAGCCGATAAGCCCGTATAGAACCCGCAAGGGTGGCGATGCGTGAGAGGAATACGTAAGGTTTGTAACGCTGGTGAAACAGTGAACCACGGTGATAGAACAGACGCTAGGATTTTGACTTTAAAAATAACCTCAAGCTATAGGCTACAGGTTCGCAACCTAATTGAGGTCTACCCGAAAGGGTTTGTATTGTACAGACAGCACGGATAGACGGCATATTACAACGGCTAGCTAAGGCTGATTAGCAAGATAAAAACAAACATTATCAAGGTAATGAAAATGGGATTTGTATTAGTATGCCGAGCCACTGAAGATGATAGATTTATTCGTTTTATGGGTGCTTGTAGAAAACTAACAGAAGATATCGATAAAGCTTACAAATACACTCACGAAGACACCGCGAAAATGTATTTACCACAAGCATTAGATAACGATGAATACTGGGTAGTAGAACCAATTGAGAATTTCATCTGGGATTAATAAATGACTGAAATTATTGTTTTGTTGGCTATATTCGCACTAACTTTTACTTTTGAAACTAAGGAGAAAAACTAATGAGTGAATTTATAGAGATTGGTAGTTACATCATTCGGATTTCTGACATAGTTTTACTCGGATTTAGAATAACTAGTCAGTTCGAGTACACCATAAAGGAGGGTGACTGTGTAATAGATGTTTTGCTTTCTAATGGTGTGGAGTTAGAAATTGCTACTAACTGCACATCTAGGAAACGATTTGAGGAGGTGAAAGCATCTTTAAATGAACATCTAGCATTTGCTACTCAACCTAAAAATGAGCCTCGTAGATTCAAAACTGTAACCACTATTACCCGTAAAAGAAAGTAAGGAGTAAACAATAATGCCACGTCCTAAAAAGTCAGAAACACCAAAAGAAACCAAGTCCAAAGTAACTGGTATCGGGTCTGTAGGACTCCCCAGAATGAGCGATGGGGAACTGCAAAAAGTTAAGCGTGAGAGTAGAGAACAGAAAAACTACCAGACAGCTAGAATCCTGCGTAATGACGTAAAGATTGAGAAGCGTAAAGCTGACACCAGCGATTTAAAAGTGTTGCGTGAGGATGAAAAATACAAGCAGGCTGATTTCCAGTTAAAAGCTGAACGGGTTCAAACCGACATCGAAGAAGTCAAACTTGAGACGAAAGGTATTGAATTGGTAGGTGCTAAAAATCATAAAGCATTAGCACAGAAAAAAGTTGAATTAGAGCTTGAGCGCGGCAAAGAAGCTTTGCAATCCTTGAGTTTAGATATCGATAAACTACGCGGTCAAAACCGTGATAAACAGCGCGATGTTGAGCTTATGGAAGTAGAAATAGTAGACCGTTTAGGTGACTTAAAAGTAGAAGACATTAAACAACGAATCTTAGGAGCATAACAGATGAAAATGAAGCTAAAAGACAACACGCTCGAATTTTTCCTATCCCGACAAGCTGTTATTTTATTGGCTAATGCTACATTTTTTAGATTATTAAAAATACTAGCTAGCGTATTAAACGCACACATTTTAACAGTGGTTTTAACTGGTTTTGGTGTATCTGCTGTGGTGTTAGTACTCTGGTATTTCTGGCATCTCAAGCAAACAGAAAACTCTCGTAAAGTTGCCATTAGTGAGGTGAGAAATAATTCCCAACTTATTTATAGAAGTGAAGAATTTGAAACCGAAGTGGAAAAACTCATAAGACTACCTAAGTTTCTATCTTATGGTGTTCCCACATCGGCAGTAATCGGGGCTGTCCTCGGCTTAGTTTAGAGAACCTGGGAGGGGTGCAACCCTCCCTATTACCAATCACTTATTAGGATTTTATCAATGAAATACGACAGAAGTACAGGATTTTGGAAGAGAGAAAGTTTTTGGAAAATAGCAGCAATAGCCAGCGTAGCAATATCCATTCCCATCGCTGGTATACAGCACGGAACCGAACAACAAAGGGAGTGGGGAAAACTTGGTGCGTTTAGCGTTTTGACAGGTATAGCAGCTAGTTACGCTTGCACTCAAAAACATTTACCAAATGAATGGGAAGAGGAAATCAGGAAGCGGTTGCAGCTACTTGAAGAAGAAGAGGAAAGGTTAAAAAATGAACTTACTGAAATTGAAATTGCACAGCATAAATTAGATGAGGATGAAAATTTAATTGCTGCTAAATGGGAATCTATCAAGCAAGCTGAAAGTAATATTGATGGGGTTATTTCTGAACGTTTAGAGCTAGCCACAGTTGAGAAAATGAAGCACTTACAAGACTGGGAAAACAGACTTGTAAAAGAGCAAACCGCTTTTGAAATTAATTCCCAGCGTGCTGTTGATGAGATTAATGAAGAACTAAAAGAAAAGCAGCAGCAGCTTATTAACGAAAGGACAGAATTAGAAGAAAAACATCAAAAAGTAGTTGAGATTTATAAACAAAAAGTAGCAGAACAGTCTGAGTTGATTCACTTGTTAGATGCTCCCAAGTTCCCAACCAAACGAGAAATTATGGCAGAGGTTTATTGCTCTGACTTTATCAAAGCTTGTTTGAGATGGGAGAAACGAATTAAAGCTGATTGCTACGACCGTCAACCGATGGATGATGGTAAATCTCATAATTTCTGGTTAAAGCTTCGCGATAACAGTTTAGCTGCTGAGTTAAAAACCGAAGAGTTTAGAAATTGGGTTGCGTTACAGTGCAAATTCCCGGTTACACCATTTGTGATTTTTCACCCGTCAGAAGGAACCATAGAAATTCAGATACCCCACAACATCCGAGCTTACAAAGCACCTAAAGAATATCAGATTGCTACTACTGCGAATGAGGTTAAAGGCTACATGCTCAAACCCGGAAATACATTACCTAAGTTTGTAACTCAACAAAATCATGTATGTGGATGGGGTAGCACGGGTGAAGGTAAATCAACTTTGATTGCTAACACTATTGGTGCTATGGCTCAAAGCATGGGTGATGGGGTTGAGATTATAACCACCATTCCTAAGATGGATGAAGGTATACGAGAGTTATTCCCCAGTATTAATTACCTTGGTTTTCGTAAATCAATATTCGGATTATTAGAAGCTGCTACCGAGTTAGTTTATCGCAACAAGTTAGATATTGAAGCTTATGAAAATGGTGAAACTGTAGGGGGATGGGATAAGCTAATTTACTTTTTTGATGAGTACTCAGAAATCGCTAGCCGTTGGAACAGTTGCAACAAAGAAGAGTTTGAGGAAATTATCGAACAATTCAAAGCGACACTCGATGACGCACGTAGAAGAGTTTTTGAGGACGAGATAGAAGGCGAGCTTAAATATAGCTCGTTTGCTAACCGCTTATTGCTGTTCTGTTGGCGCGTGGGGAGGGCATTAGGGGTAAAAGTTTTCATCTTTGGACAAAACCTTATGCCTAAGACTTTAAAGGTCAATAAGGTGGATTTAGAAAACGCATCGTTTATCTGTATGCCTACCTGCGTAGATTTTGGAGTGGGTTATAGGGTTAAAGAAACTGAAATTAATATGGTTAATTCTCAGTATGAAAAGATAGGAGAAATTCTAGATACTGACCCGAATCTTAAGTATCACGCTTTATTTATCCCTACATCTGGTAAACCGTATTTCGCTCAATTACCAGCACCTAACACCTACGAGGTACCTTGCGAACAATCTAAAACAGTTCGCACGAGTTCGCAGAGTTCGCACGAAAATACACCAAAAACGTCGAATTTACCTAAATCCGAGAACATAGACACAGAGCAAGTTTCACCCCTTTTCGATGACCTTGCGAAAATTAATTCTAAGTGTCGAATTCAAGCTCAAAAACTCGATATTGAGGCTTGGCGCGAACTACCTAAAACGCTCAAAGGGAAGATTAAGAAAACTGAGGTTTACAAGCTGCTAGGGGTAAGGCAGTCTAAACAGCAAAAATTAGTAAGTCAATATATTGACTGGCTCGAAGAAACTTATAATAGCTAATTCTTAGTAAGTGAATACACCGTAATTACTGTTAGTTAATAGCTTTATAAATACCTAATTAACTAACAGTAATTAAACAAAAATATTGCGATTTTTAGTTAATAACCTATTCTCAACTAAAAATATTTTTCGCAATAGTCGAGACTTTCTGCGCCACTCTTGCGCCACTTTTACCAATCAAACAACCTTAAGGATTTTAAACCAATGACAAATATCACTGTAAGCACCAACGGACACAACAAAAAAGCAAACATGGAAACTATCACAGAAGTAACACCCATCGAAAGCACTACGACAGCTACAACCGAGGAACAAACCCAACCTAAAAAGAAAGCTAAAAGCGGTAGACACAACAAGGTTGCTAACTTCTATCTGGATATCGACGCAGGAGCGAAGCGCGTTAAATGTCGCTTGAACGGAGTGTACAAAGCATTCCCATCAACAGCCAAAAAGATAAAAGGTGATGTTCCCCTCAGAACTGATGGCGCATTTAATTACGGTTCTACTAGTTATGTAGTTGGACAAGCAATCGACCGGGTTAACGGGGATGTTATCAACGCTAGTAGCGGTAACAAGCTTACTAACTTAGATTTATGGATTGTGGGAGCTATGACCCACTACAGGAAGCAACTTAAACAAGCTATCAAAGATAAAAAGCGCAATGCTGAATCTATAAAAATCAACTTGTATGTTCGCATTCTGACTCTTTCTACAATGAAGCGTAAAGAGCTTGATAAAGCAGTTAAGAAAATAGAGGCATTCACCTGGGAAGATAATCTTTTTGAAGTTGATGTTAAATCCCTAGAGTTTATCGAAGAGGGACAGGG
The DNA here is from genome assembly GCA_039030795.1 of Cyanobacteria bacterium P01_A01_bin.84. Lineage (GTDB taxonomy): Bacteria > Cyanobacteriota > Cyanobacteriia > Cyanobacteriales > Nostocaceae > JBCCDM01. Next base: position 7,790 of record JBCCDM010000052.1, on the reverse strand, counting down.
AGCCGCTGATTACATCTGTCAAGAAAATCCTGATATCGAAACTTTTCATCTTTTGGATTTAGGAGGGGGAACATTTTCGGCTACTACTTATGACTGGGATGGTGATGACGCGGCGATTATCGCTAGAACTCCTATTAGTGGAGCGGGGATGGTGACAGTTATCAACCGAATTTTTAAAGCACTAACCCGTGTTGATAGAGGAGCAATACAAGCTGAGAACGAGGATATACAGCAAGCCCTAGAACTTTCAAAGGTAACTGAAGATGGTTACACGGTACCCCTGAGAAGTAATGGTAAAACTCATGATATCGCAGAGGAAGTTGAGGGAGCATTAAGCGAATGGGTTAGTAATAACTATGCTTTGCAGCGTCAATTCGATTTGATTTCTCAAAGTTTAGCCAAGGGTGAACCCGTTTATTGTTCCGGTGGAGGGTTCGCGGTACCTATTGTTAGTAACTGGATTGTTAAATACTTGAGTCAGGATATAGATAATCCACAGATTGAGATATTACCCGAACCACAGAATATTAACCTTATTGGAATGGCTCAAATAGAAGCCAAATAATCAAACCAGATAGAAAGTTAAAGACTTGACCGGGGTTTGAATCTCCGGCTATCTATTCCCTTTATGGGAAAATTGAACACAATTCAAGGAGAAATTAGAATGTCTAGCCCTAAATCAATCAGATACCAATACCAAATAATTGTTATGCCAGGTAAACAACCAGAAAAAGTAGATAGCCCTTTGACTCCCAGTGAGCTAGCGTATATGAAAGAATGGTCTGATACAAGCGATAAAGAGTTTGAAGACGTACCCGGACATCAAAGCTTTGATTTAACTTTAATAACACCGCTTCAAATAGGGGAAGTTATTAAATTACGCGAACCCAAGTATGGAGATGATAGGGATTTTAGTTTTTACCAAATCACTTTTATTAGTAGAGAAATTCTCCCGTATGATGAAAAACCTAAACAATACCTTGGGTTTACTGATAATTACGAGGTAGCTTATAACGCACCTCCTAATACTTGGGAGGTAGACTTTATTGCAACAGCGAGATTATTAGATAGAAAAATACCTTCTATACGATTTGAAGATACGAACATTAGTACCTTTAGTGATGAGATACTTGACTATGTAAGGAAATTAATCAACTAAAAAAGGGAATGTATTCGCTCTAAAGAAAAATAGCTTGCAAAATGAAGAGAATTTTTGCAAGCTATTATTATGTCTTTAAAAGCATCGTCATGACCAATTTTACACCAGAAATAGAAATCAAAAAAGGCAGATATTTGCATTATAAAATAGTTGCTGCCGATAAAGATTTACAATTTACTATCAACTGGGGATGGAAGTGTATAGCTCTCTACAGCAATACTGAAGGATACAGTATCGGTCGTATTCCTCCTATAGTGTTTGAAAACGAAGCGGATGCATTTGGATATATGCTAATCGCTCAGAGAATACTGCATCATATAGGCTTAGATTTAGTCAAAGAAAATTTAGAAAAACAATATCATGGGTGAGTCTAAACGCAGAAAACAGTTACTAGGTGAGGATTACGGTAAACCCGATAATTTAGAAATTTCTCACCCAGATTATGAGTTAGTAATTACTCTTAGATATCTAAAGTATTCGGGGACAATAGACATTTGTAAAGAGGGTTTATTTATTAGCTGTGATGATGAATATACCGATAGCGAAAAAGAGTTTATTGGTAGCCTGTACACGATGTTGCTACCTACGATGATTGAATTTTATGGGGTAGAAAATGTAAATCTCGAATACAAATTTATTGCGGATTTCTCTAAAACCAAAACAAGTAAATCAGCGATGATTGATTTCTATCCCTCGGTTTGGGATGAGTTAGCATTCCCCCGAAACAAACGCAGAGCTAAAATGCTGCTTAAAGATATCGAGAATGTAGTTAAATCGATATCAGAAAAGCGTTCTCCTGAAGAACACACCAGAAAAGCCCACAAACGTAGAGTTTATTACGGGAAAGGTAAGAAGTTCTGCAAGTGGGTGAATATCGCCGAAACCACCGTAAACAAAGGTCATAGAAGGAATAAAGAGTCTGTGACTAGATAAACGTACAGATAATAAAGACTCTTTATAAGTATAGAGAATAATCTATGATACCTGGCTAAATGTCGGGTATTTTTTTATATGTTTTTACCGGATATTTTTAATAGTATCTGGTATGGTGGTATGTAATCGATACAAAATTAACGAGGTAATCAAATATGAAAGGGCTTGTATATTTACTGAACGCAGTAGAAACCAACCGATACAAAATCGGGTTTACCACTCGTGAAGTAACAGACCGGATAAGAGGTATATCTTATAAGCAGCAACCGTTTGAGATAGTTCAAGTGCATTATGTTGAATGTGATGAACCTAGAGACGTAGAAACCAAGCTACATAAAAAGTTTGCTGATTATAGAGCTAAGGGTGAATGGTTTGATTTTGATAATGTACAGCTTGTTATAGACGAAATGAATAAACTAGCTAAGTTTGATAAATATATGTTTGCTAAACATAAAATAAGTTACTTAGGTATGCAACTGCTGGAGTTAGCTTATCGAAACGTGATAAATGCTGACGAAAACTCGGTTGATTTTTGTGTATACGAAGATTTTTTAGAAGTCATGGGTGTTGACAAGGATGAGCTTGGAGCAACAAAGGATAAATTTCTCCAGTTGTTACTTGAAATCAAAAATATAGGACGCATGTCATACAACGTTGGTATTAGGATGGATGATTCACACGCGACCGCAAAAATTATATGTCTAGGTGATGAAATCATATGGGGAGAAAATAGCTTATATAACCTAGTTATCGCTTATATGATGCAAAAATTATGTATTTTGTTTTATCGTATATATGATTACGACACTTACGCTTATCTTTACATACCCGATTTTGCTAAAAAACAAGCTAAAGATATAGCAAAACTAGCTATTAAAACGGATTACCAGCATTTAAGCGTAGACATAAATATAGACGATATAAATATAGACTATAAAAATCATTCTCAAGAAGTGATAGCAGAAGTATTAGAAAGAATAGCAGGAGACGAACTTTATTGCATGAGCGATACAAACGGCGAACCACATAGATACATATCTCAAATCTACAAAAGAGTAGGTATATAAATAAATCTGATAGCACCCGGTCAAGAGCCGGGTATTTTATTATCTATTTTACCGGATATTTTTAATAGTATCTGGTATAGTAGTATGTAACAGATAACTAAGGACTACAGAAAATGACTACCACCACAGTAACCAAGACAGACAGATTAGCCGATATTTCTCAAGAGCTAAAGTTAAACCTCAGACATTGCATAGCTCGCTCTAAGAGCAAAGTATCTTGTGAGAAGTTCGTAGAAGCTACCATGTACCAGATAGCCGAGGGTAATTTCAGTAAGTCGGCTATCCGTCGTACCATTCCCAAAGCTATTAAAGAGTTGAAATCATCACTCAAAATCAAAGGTTACGGAAAGCTTATTTTTACTGTCAAAGGTAAAGCTTACACAAACTACACAGGTGAAACAGTACAGAACGAATACGAACAGCATTACGCTTTCACTGCTCTGTACGCTGCATTAAACAGTTTCGGGTTAGTAATGGGCAATGCTTCCGGTCATTTCACGATTGATGAATTAGAAGGAAAATTAGAAACGACTGAACCCGAAGAAATCGAAGGAGCCAAACCACAAAAACAAGTTGAGAAAAAGGATACTATCACCACTGCTGTAGGCGAGTTAACAGCCATCGACTTTACCAAGTACCTAAAGTTAGCTAAAAAGTGTTTGCAGTCTGACGAATGGGAAACAAGATTACTAGGCGTACAAATGGCTATACCTCGTCGTAGCGTTGAAGTGGGTAGTCAAATGAGATTTTATGAAGTCGATAAATATTCTCTGGTTATTTCCACACCAGCTAAAAAAGATGAGCAAGATACTTATTATTTAATCCCTTGTTTCGTTGATTCAAAAATTATTTGTGATGCTATTGAGTTTATTAGAGATAACAAGCCAAGGCTAAAAAGCGATACTTTTAGGGCTTTTGGTCAACATAAAAAAGCTAATGAAATATTCAATAATAGTGAACGCAAAAATATAGTAGATAAAAAATATGAGGAAATATTACGCCCATTGTTACCCAAAGCAGCAAGCACCAAAAATAAAGATAATGTTCACCAGTTAAAAAATATCGGAACTACTGTTTTATTTCAATTAAAATCCGATTCGGTTGGTAATTTAGCTGGTCAAAAACATGGTATTGAGGAGTGGGTAAGAAAAGCTGTAGCGCATACCTTTAAAGGCACTACAGATAGATATATTACTTGGAATGTAACCAATATTCCCGAAGAATTAAAAGCTTTGACCGATATAGAACCACGTCAAGTATCACCTGAGTTTGTAGGTGAAAAAGTTAAAACAGAAAATCAAACTAATCAAACCACAGGAGTTGAAATTATGACCGCTTTATTTGAGAAACTATTAACCTTGGCTGCTAATGATGAGGGCAAATTGCAAACAGTTAAAGCTGTATTTATGGATGATGATAATAACTTTAAGGAAACAGATGATATAGCCAGCGGATTAAATGAGATATTTCAGTATGTTAGTGATGCTAAATCCCGTCAGGATGCTATACACAAAGCTCTAAATATTCCTACAGCCAAGACTAAGAACGAAGACAGGGTAGAAGCTTTAGTAGACTCGATAATTATCCACAACCGAGAAAACCCAAGCCTTAGAGTACATATTTCTGATAGCACTATTCGTGGTTTCTTTGCGGTTTACCCAGGTAAAGACGGTAAGGGAGCATCAATAAATATCTTGTTGGTTAGAAAAATTGTTGAGCAAAACAACATACAAGAAATCATCGACAAGCATAACGAAGAATACCAATTAGACGCTAAGCAAAATCTATTGTGGAGAAAGGAGAAAGGTACAATAATAGAGAATCTTAAGCGCATAATTCAAGATAATTATTCTCATGCAATCTAAGCTTGATAAGTATGCTGTAGTTATTAATCAAATGATTGACAATGACTACAGCGTTCAAGATATTCTCAACGAATTAAATTTATTAGGGTGTAAGGTTAGCTATCCAGTTGTTCAAGATTGGATAGCTAAAAACACAGGTAAAATTACGCCAGATTTTGAGGAAGAAAACACCTGTAATAATGCCTGTAATGCCGAGCCGTGCGACAACAAATCATTCGATTTTGAGTCAAAGTTTGATGAAAGTTTGAAAAATGACAATATAGCTGAATTTCTACAGAAGGCACATTATTTTCTCTACAAACGCCAGTTAGAAATAGTAGCTAAAGAGCAAGAAGATTACTACCTGGGTTTATCAGAAAAGATACCCATACAGTCTTTAAGGCAGTTGCAGATATTAGCTGGGTTATTTTATAAAGTGGCTCCCATTCACTTAATAGCTAATCAACAGGAAGCTATAAGAGTTGTGGAAAGGATGGGGTATACACTTAATTTTGATGAAACCGATGTTTATCTTGAAACCGACACCGAAGCAAATTAGAAAGTACGGGAAAAAGGACACGGTAAAGACTCTTTACAAGCCGACCCCTGACAACTGGGAAGATTTTGTAAATCTAACCACTATTAGAAGCGGTGGTACTATGAAGCGTTTTAAACCCTACCCCTATCAGAAATTACTCATTGATTTAAGTAACGAGCATCCTAATATGATTGTGGTGAAAACCCGTCAGTTAGGGGTTACACAGACTTTAGTAAGCACCTTTTTACACGATGCAATTATCAACCCTGCCACTAATGCAGTGGCTTTTATGCGTAATTCGGATGATGTAGGGGCTGTATCTCAGAGATGCAGGCAGATGTTAAACAGTATTCCCGAATATGCAAAAGCTGATAACGATACTATTGGTTTCTTGAAAATCAAAGATAGTGGGGAAATTCGGTTTAAAGCCAGTGGTAAAGAGGGTGCGCGTAGTGCGGATAGTCTAAACCGGGTACTTTATGACGAAGCAGCATTTATGCATAACATAGAGAGCATTTATGCAGCTACTAATCCGGCTACCGCTTTATGTGGGGATAATGCCAAAAAATTTATTATTTCTACTCCTAGTAGTAAAGGTAATAACTGGTACTGGGAGCGACTATCTGAAAACAACCAAGGTATAGATATTGAACAATTAGCTGTAGATGTTAGTGAAGGTAAGCAAGAAACTTTAATGCCTGGTTTCTATCATTTCGTTGATAAGAACGGATGGTTAAAAGTAATTTTACATTGGCGATGTCATCCGATATTTAGCCAGATGAAAAATTATTTAGCTTACAGAAAACAACAAGATAATTTAGACGATGAAACTTTACAACGCGAGCATAATTTAAGGTTTGTTAATGCTGCTTCTACCGTGTTTAGTGCCGAGTTAGTGCAAAAATGCGCTATTGGTCATATTGAGCATGAGTATGATTCTAAAGCTAAATATTACGCTGGATTAGATACAGCTACTTCTGGTAACGATTATGTAGCGGCACCAATTTTTAAATACAAAGATGATGAATTATCTTTAGTTTATTTGTATAGATGTCGTCAAAAAACTTCTGAATATCATCTTTATCAGCTAAAGAAACTGTTCAGTAAATACCATATAGACGAGGTAGGGGTAGAGGTTAACGGGGTAGGTCAAATATATTTCGAGAACCTAATTAAAGATTTTAGATGTACCCCTATAAGGACTACCCAAGATTCAAAGCAAGCTATGATTGCGGGTTTATTGCTTGTGATGGAAGCAAGTAAATTCAAGTATCCGGACAATTCACAAATAATACCTGAGATGCTAGCTTTTGTCCGTGAGGGGGATAAATTACATGCATCATCTGGTCATGATGACTGTGTTATGGGTGCTGCTTTTGGTGTTGCTATTAGCCCTCTAAGAATGCAAGAAAGCAACGTCGATTATTCAAAAATTGCAATAGATGAGGAGATAAATTTTAATGTCTACTGAGGTTAATAGTCATATTGTTTTTGGGGTATGTTTGCAGAATAACGGTATAGCTTTAGTAGGTGTAAGAAAATTTGAGAAAACCCAACATTACACAATACTTTCAACCTTCTGCAATAAAAAAGTCAGTTTTAAACAATTAAATAGTGAACTAATCAAAATTGTAATGATGGAGTCAGATAAAATATTTTCTGAGTACAGAAATGGGATTGATAAAAATTTTGATGTAACTATTTTTCATGATGATTTCTCTTTGATATCTCATTCATTCCCAGTAGAGATAAATTACAAAGATTACAACATTTTTATTACGCCAGAAAAACTTAAAAATGATAGAGGGGTAATGGTAACAGTACCCTTAATTGCATCTGGTATTAATGATGAAAAAATTAAAATTGCTGGTGAAAATATCGAAGAAAAGAAAAACCAGATATCACGAACTTTGAACGAGGCTATTTTAGAGAATGAGATACACGACCCTTTCTTAATGGCACTTCATTATTCAATAGGCGAATTGCTGTATAGGGAATATACAGACCAGGATTTAAACCTTCAGCATTCGACATTCAACCTAGCTCAATATCAAACAGCTTTAATGAATAGCTATTTATAGCCCTATTCCCAATTCCTTACTCCCAATCCCCCCCCAAAAAGTTTTGTTACAAAGTCCTTGACAAATGATGCAGTTTAGTATCTATATCATCTATACGTTTAAGGCTTTTGGTTAAATTACGGAATAATGGGTAATATAGCCATCATGCTATCAGAGACGCTATAAGGG
>JBCCDM010000051.1:0-20925 GCA_039030795.1 Cyanobacteria bacterium P01_A01_bin.84 | reverse complement strand
TTATTATTTTAAGTTTTGTTAAGCAAGCTCAATATCAATATATAATATCTAGAATTTAATTCATAGATATTTATAATACAGTTAATGCTTATTAATTAATTCTCCTTCAGAGGATGTTTGGGAATTAAATTGGCGATGCCTGAAGCGATCGCTATTGTATTTGAGGTTAATTTTTTGGTTTTAAACTCGATAAAGACGACTTTATTTCCAGATCGTAACAAAAAGAGCAGTATTTAAGATAAAGCTCATATTTTCGGCTAATTGCACTACCATATGAAATCAATGCTAGTATCTGCTGAATATATTGTGGCTGCTACATCCTTTATGCCCCAAGGAACCCGCTATCTCTGGCAACCGGGTCTAGTTAGTCTGCATTTAGTAAGTGATGCTATTACTGCTGTATCTTACTTTTCTATTTCTTTGACTTTACTATATATTCTTCGCAAGTGGGAAAATATTCGTTTTAATAGGATTTTTTTATTATTTGCTACTTTTATAGTTTTCTGTGGAAGCAGTCATCTGTTCGATATTTGGATCCTCTGGCATCCTGACTACTGGGTTTCTGGATATATTAAAGCTATTACAGCAGTTATTTCTTCAGTAAGCGCGATCGCTCTTTTAAATTTAATTCCACAAATCTTGACCCCACCTTCTCCAGCCCACCAGCTATCCAAGGAAATCAAAGAGCGGAAGCAAGTACAAGAAGCACTCCAAGAAAAAGAAGAGTTTTTACGCAGTATTTATGAGGGTGTAGCAGAGTCAATTTTTATTGTAGATATTGCGGAAAACGGGGAATTTATCTACAAGAGGTTGAACCCAGTTCATGAGATGCAAACTGGAATCCAATCTGAAACAGTAAAAGGAAAAATACCAGAACAAGTTCTTACTCCAGAAGTTGCAGCAGCAGCTAAAAAGCGCTATCAACAATGTATAGATTCTCGAGAAACTATTGTCTATGAAGAATGTTTACCATTTCAAGAACAGGAAACTTGGTGGCTGACAACACTGAAACCTTTATACGATAGGGAATCAAAAATATATCGAATTGTTGGTACTAGTATTAATATTACCGAGCGGCGAAAAGCCGAGCAAGCTCTCAGAGATAGTGAAGAACGCTGGCAGTTAATCCTAGTTGGAACAGGAGACGGTATCTTTGATTGGAATATTATCACTAATGAAGCTTTCATGTCTGCCCGCCTAAAAGAAATGCTTGGTTACAGAGAAGATGAAATCGAGAATTTTTTCCAAGCATGGCACACCCTTTTACATCCAGATGATTTGGAAAATACAATCGCATCCTTACAAGCTCACATAAATGGTAAAACTCCACAATATAGGGTAGAGTATCGTTTACGCTGTAAAGATGGCAGCTACAAGTGGATATTAGCCAGAGGTATGGCAAAATGGGACGAAACAGGTAAACCCATTCGGATGGTTGGTTCTCATCAGGATATTAGTTTACGCAAACAAACCGAAGCTGAAATTATTAAGCTCAATCAAGAATTAGAACAACGAGTGCAAAGACGTACAGTAGAGCTAAAAGAAGCAAATGTTTATAAAGATAATTTAATTGAACGAGAGCAAGCTGCACTAGAAAAAATTCAAATATATGAAGATATTTTTCAAAACTTACCTGTTGGTTTAACTATCTGGAATTTGGAAAACTTGGATGACCTTAGTAGTTTTTGCTTGGTTGCTCATAATCCCCGTGCTTCTCAGATTTTGGGGGTATCTTTAGAAAATTTTATCGGTTTACGGATGATCGATTGTTTCCCCAATATATTGGAAGATAATGCCCTTCAGGTGAATACTTATGCCCAAGTAGTTCGTACCAAGCAAGTTCAGACCTTGGAAGAAGTTTCTTATGGTGACGAACAAATATTACAGTCATTTTATGATATCAAGGCTTTCCCACTACCAGAAAATCAACTTGGCATAGCATTTGAGAACGTCACCCAACGAAAACAGATGCAACAGGATTTAGCAGAAAGCGAACATCTTTACAGAACTGTAGTTAAAAGCGTGAAAGAAGTTATTTTCCAAATAGATACTTTTGGGTGTTGGAATTTCCTAAGTGCTGCCTGGACAGAAATTACAGGTTTAAGGGTGACAGAAAGTTTACATCAACCATTTGGGTTTGTCATGTATTCTGAAGAAGATAAGGAAAGCAGTACTGAACTATTTCATTCTCTGATCGCTGGAGAGAAAGAAGATTTTGAGTTTGAATTTCGTATTCTCACGAACTTAGGGAACTTCCATTGGTTGGAAATGTACGCTCGTCTCAACCATAATATAAATGGCGATATGATTGGGGTCTATGGTACCCTCAATGATGTTACTGAACGCAAGAAAACAGAAGCGGTTCTCAAAGCCAGAGCAGATGAACTGGCAAGACAAAAAGAAGAGTTAATTACCAGTAACTTGATACTGATCAAAACCACTACACAGTTAGAAAAACGCAATCAAGAATTAGACCAGTTTGCTTATGTCACTTCCCACGATTTAAAAGCACCCTTAAGAGCAATTGGTAATCTTTCAGAATGGATTGAAGAAGACTTAGAAGATGTCTTAACTGAAGATACCAAAAAACAAATGAATTTGTTGCGCGGACGGGTGCATCGGATGGAAGGATTAATAAATGGTTTATTAAAATACTCTCGTGTTGGGCGTATAAAAAGTAAATTAGAAGCTGTCGCTGTAGATACATTATTAAGAGAAATTATCGATCTACAATCTTCTACTTCAGAGATGTCTATTGAAATAGAAGGAGAAATGCCTACTTTTGTCACTAATAAGTTAACTTTAACCCAAGTTTTTAGTAACCTAATTAGTAATGCCATTAAACATCATCATCGTTCCGATGGTCGAATAAAAATATCTGTTCGCGAGCAAGAAAAATTTTATGAATTTGCGGTCTCTGATGATGGTTATGGAATTGCACCTGAATATCATGAGCAAATTTTTGCCATTTTTAGAACATTAGAAGCTCGCGATAAAAAGGAAAGTACTGGTATTGGTTTATCTATAGTTAAGAAAATAGTAGAAAGTCAAGGGGGAAGAATTAGGGTCGAATCCCAAGTCGGTCAGGGAAGTACTTTTTACTTTACTTGGGCTAAATAGTAGCCTGCTACGGATTTAATATTATGTCCGGTTAAATAGTTGTCGTATCTGTGGGGACTAAGCAACAAGTAAGGAGTAAGGAGTAATAAGTATATAGCAGGTAATAACCACCATCTTTTCAATAGGGTCAGGACTTACGCAACGAAGATTTGTCCGAAGCGACGGTCACTACGTGTAGGGTTAGCATGAGTCCTATCGGACACGCTCCGTGTTTGCTTATACGTCGCAAACGTAAAATCCTAGCAGACACGCTACGCATTCACATAGTGTAGCGCTAGCTAACGTCTCGGACGGAACTACGTTACTTTTACATAAGTCCTAATCCTTATAAATGCTCAATAAAAAAGAAGGAAGAGTAAAGGAGAAAGAACTTACTACATTTACAGAAAATAGTGAATGAATTTTTGTTATCGGGACTGAGAAATGACGAATTCCTTTTTCTCTAGATAGAAGGTTTGCATCCCATACATATGTATAATACCTTTGTGATAATGCTTTTATGATAATTGCTGTATGATTGGACTTTTAGAAATTTATATCTCCGTTCTCTATTCTCAAGTTAAAATGTGATTCCGATAAGCAAAATGAGTACTCAAATAATTAATGTTCTTTTGGTAGAAGATGATGAAGTAGATGTGATGAATGTTGAACGAGCATTCAAGAAAAATAACATTGCCAATCCTCTTTTTTTCGCAGGTAACGGATTAGAGGCATTAGAAATGCTGCAAGGTAAAGGAAACGAACCACCACAAGTTCCTTACGATCGCCGTTTAATTTTACTCGATTTAAATATGCCGAAAATGAATGGTTTAGACTTTCTACGGGAACTGAGAAGTAACCCCGAACTGAAGGCAATACCAGTAATTGTACTCACTACCTCTGATGAAGATAGAGATAGGGTAGAAGCTTATAATTTTAATGTCGCTGGCTATATTCTTAAACCAGTAACTTTTTCAAAATTTATTGATGTTATGGCAACCTTGAATAAATACTGGACTTTATGTGAAATGCCTTAACTGGTTATTTAACTGAGTTTTTAAGATTTCTAGGGAGTCTGTGATATACTCTACGAAAGAATATATAAAGGCGTAAGCTAAATAGCTTTAACTTCGCGATCGCCAATTATTATAATAACTTTTTACTATATTATATTCGAATAGACATAAGATACCTGAAATATAAAATTAATCTTAAAAATGTCAGCTTTTGATGTATAATATGAGGAAAATAATAAAATTGTAGTCCTGCTTGAGTAGCATCTTTCTTCGGTATTTAATTACTAGCAAAGAATTCTCAACTTTAGGATTTATCAGTGGTGAGCCATTACATCCGTAATAAATAAGCCGCTTTTCAGCCGCAGGATAGCTGCCTCAGTTACTAATTGTTGATTTTCCAACACAAGATTAAGAGGAATCGGTGATGGACTTGAATGCTTCAATTATAAGTAGGCAGCATTACAGTAAGCAGCCTTTAATATTAGCTGTCGAAGATAATGAAGATAACCTCCTAATTATTGAATATATTGTTGATTCTCTCAATTTTAGATTCATTGGAGAATTAAATGGCGATAAAGTCTTGCAAATAGCGCAAAATTATCAGCCAGAATTGATACTTATGGATATAATGTTGCCAGGTGTGAATGGAATTGATATTTTCAGGCAACTAAAACAAGATCCCTTAACTTCTTCTATCCCAGTAATTGCCGTAACAGCATTAGCAATGATGGAAGATAGAAAGAATATTGAGAATACTGGTTTTGATGGCTGTATTATCAAGCCATATTTTTTAGAAGATTTGGAAAGTGTCATACTCCATCATCTTCAAAATTTCAATATTAGGGCTTGATATCTTAGTGTTCAAATTGTAGTGTCCAAATCTTTATCAAAGAAAACGATCAAACTCATATAGTTAGAATCTAAATAAGTTGCAAATAATATTTGAGTAGTTTGGACATCTACAAATTCTTCGATAATAATTTTTAACTGGGGTTTTAGAATTTCCTCAATACTATTTCTAATTTTCTTCGCTGTTTCAGTGTAACCGTGACAAATTAAGAGTTGCTCCGGTTTTGTTAATACATTCTTGATAGTTATAACTAATCGATCGGTAAAAAAGTCGCAGTTTATTTCTTCCGGTTCATGACTAAGTTGATTTAGAAACAAAGATTGCAAGTTTTGAGATAGAATTTCCTCAGTCTTTGCTGCAACAAAATTTGAATGATACATATTAAAAGCTCCCAATCTACAATGTCAAATACTTAAATCTGTAATTTATTTTCTAAACAGGTTTAAAGAAAAGCTTGGGGAGTAAGTTGAACAAGCAAATTATGTAGCAAGATTCAGGAAGAGTAAAAAAATCTATTTCACCTAAACTAATTTTGGAGAGTTAGTAATTATCACCCCACAAATAAATCTAGGGGCTGTAATGAAGATGCTCCAAATTTTTCATTCAAAATTCTATTAACGAATAGGGAATGTTGAAAAATTGAGAAAATTAAAGGAGAGAATTTACTAATTACGTATCAAAATCCTCCTAGAGCGAGTGTTAGGAGCTATTAATTACGAATTACCCTTTCAGTAATTCCATTCTTTCAATTAGTTAATGTTAAATAAATCTTCCTAATACCAATTCTATGGGAAGCTGTACATAGTGCTCTTAACCACTTCAAGTTAGAGCTACCGAGGTTGGACTATTAATATGTAACTTCCACATAAAATGGCATAAAATTCAACTTACTATCCTTTCGAGTAATTTTAGATTCATTTTTTGCTATCAACTCTACCCCTGTAAAGACTTTAAAATTTAGTTTTCCTTCATAATGAATAACTCTCATCAGAATCTGGAGAGACACGACCTATTACAGATTAATGGAATACAAACTATTTGGTAGCGAGTTTACAAAAAGATAAAAGTTTTTCACTTCACTACGGGTATGTCTCGCTTACCTAAAAAGTACTGTATACCAATTTCTTTAAGTTTCTTTAGATTTTTTTAGATTTCTTTAGATTTATTCTGGAGTTTTTCCAGAAGTCTTTCCAGAAGTCTTTCCATAGTGCTTTTCTGAAGATAAATTAGAATTTTTATTATTAGAAGATTTAGCTTTCACCTTCGGAATCGCTTCCGGATTACGAACATTTGGAGTGTCGGACAATACAGCAATAATACCAGTACGACCTGTTCCTAAAGTTGCATCCGACAAAAAGTCGAGTACAGAAACATTAAGTATTTCTTCGACTAGCTGTCTTAATTTGGGTTCAATAGCATCATCTAATCCCGACCGGACTTGTTCTGCTAACTCCTCTTGACCTTGACCCAAGAGCAATTGCTCAGTTTGAGTGATGCTATCTTCCATGACTATGGCTAAAGTTGAATCAAATAGTTGACACATAACCTTAGTTGGTCTGTGTCCTAATTGATCGGAATATAAGCTTTGAATCTGTTGCGATAGGGTTCTTTCTAGCTGTCCCCTAGTTGGAAAAGTTTCTCCCATTATCCAGTAAAATCCTTTAACTAAGACTGCTGCTGAGAAGTTAGCAACACGTTAGAAAACAAGTTATTGATACAGCAAGCATATAGTAGCTAGCCAGTATCACCAAGTTGTCTAACTAAAGCTTGCTTAAGTTATCAACAGCAGTGTGAAATATGTAATTATTATTACCATTAGAGTTACTAGAATTAAAGCTATTAAAACTATTTCTAATTCCTCTATATAACTACTAATATAAATCTTACCCGTCAGAGAAAGCAGTATTCCTCAGAGAGAGATTAACATATGTTTAGTTATTCTAAAGATATATTTCAATTCAATGAGAAAAGTTTTCCTAGATATTTAACTTGGATATTTACTTGGATATTTAACTCTTTTATCTTTCTGATGCTGATTATTCATTGCTTCTAATCCATAAGATAGAGAAGCTTCCCTATCTTACGGATGACCGCTGAGTTCTGAGAATAACCTGTAATATTCGCGAAATCAAACCCTATGAGAGAAGTTTAGGAACTACTAAAATGCATATAATTATTTGAATTATCTTCAAAATAATATATGTTTTCTAAATTAATTCTGATTAGAAATTGGTTAACTAATTTATATTTTTAACTAATTTTTTAGCTAATTAGAAAACTAATTAAAAAATTATTTAATTAAGTTTATAGTCATTTCTAATCAGGTATGGATTGTAGTTACAAAGGTAGGTATTGAAAATATGGGAACACATAAAATTGCAGTCGGCGCTTTTGCGAATCGTTTAGATACAGAGTTAGCCCTACAGGAACTCAAAAAATCCAATTTTCCGATGGACAAAGTATCTGTAATTGTCCGGGACGCTGATGACGAAAGTCAGATTGCTGGGGTAGAACCTGAAGAAACCACTGGTAACATGACTGATGAAGGTGCGATCGCTGGAGCAGTAACTGGTGGGGCACTAGGTGGTATTACGGGTTTATTAGTCGGTTTAGGAACTTTAGCCATACCCGGTGTTGGTCCCATCATGCTGGCTGGGGCAGAAGCGACAACATTAGCTAGTGCTATTGCTGGTAGTGGTATTGGTGCAGTGACCGGTGGTTTAGTCGGTGCATTAATTGGTTTGGGTATACCTGAAGAACAAGCTAAAGTTTACAATGAGCTGGTTTCACAGGGTTGTTATTTAGTAACAGTTGATGGAACTGAAGAAGATATCATTCATGCTCAAGTAATTTTTAGTAACAGGGATATTAAGGAGTGGGGAGTTTATTACTCACCAGTAAAATCAGAAGTAAAGAATAGCACTCAAGGTCGTAAGTTTTTAGCTCATTATAAATATGCAATCGGTATTTTTCACCTACGTCAAAATATAAGTAACGCAATCTTGGAATTGAGAGATACTGGATTTTCGATGGACAAAGTTTATGTAGTGGTTAAAGATGCGGTTTCTTATGATACTCTCAAGGGATTGGATATGAAGAGTAGTATTGAAGACTATCCCAGTATGGGATTATCAGATAGTGTCGCCGAAAGCTATCACGAACGGGTGGAAAAAGGTGATTATCTATTAGTTATAAGCGGTACAGATATAGAAATTACAGCAGCAAAGGTGATATTAGATAAGTACCAAGTAGAGGAATTTGCTAGATACAATCCTCACAAGAAAGAGCGAATTGGTAGTTCTTATCAAATTCTTAGTTCAAATTCTTAGTAGTTTTAACTAAGCTTTTTTGAGTTAAGTGAAAGAGATTTGATCTAGATTTTATTTAAGTATAATTCATGTCCAGCTATGTCTAGCTAAATAATCATCAAGTAACTAAGTAGACTTGATATCGGGGAGATTTAAAGATATAAAAACTATAGGATAGATATTAAGTGGTTGAGTGAATTGACCGTGAGAATGTTAAGATAATTGATTAGTAATCTTTCTGAAAAATATCTCTACAGAAGTCATGAAATATCATTTTTGAAATCTTATACCAATTCAGAAAAAGAATGCGAAAAATAGATTTTTGTAAAGACGTTCAATTGAACTTCCCTACCCAGAGGTATTTTGTAATCATTTATTGAATTGGTATTAGTTGGTAAAATAATTTGCGAATCCTATGAAATAGTTTGTGAAATAGTTTTCAAAGTTAAGTACCAATAGCTTTTATTCATCTGTTTTTTAACTCTGGCAATACAATAATTTTAATTAGGAAAAATATCAATGTTTGAGGGTACAGATTTTATCAATTTTTTCAGTCTGTCAAGTAAATTTATCGGACAGGTAATCGTTCAGCCGAACCCAGATGCAGCAAGAGATGCTGCATTAGTATTTAGCGGACCGCAGTTTTTTAGTGCTCTGGTTTCAGGGGTTGTGATGGCTTTTGCTTTCCAACTGTTGCTGACCAATCTTGGTGTTGCTGCGGGAATTTCCTTGTTGGGGGGAAGTTCATCTTCTGATGAATATGACTCTCAAGATGATTCTGGAGGTTTGGGCACTACTATTCGTAAGATTAGTTTAGTTGTGGGTTTAGGTACTCTAGTTAGCGTTACCATCGCGGTATTTTTTGCTTGTACTTTTGCAGTCAAATTAAGTTTATTTGCCTCACCAGTCTCGGGAGCTATCGTAGGATTGGTGATTTGGGCTACTTACTTCTCTTTACTAATTTGGGTAAGTTCAGCCACCATCGGTTCCTTAATTGGTTCGGTGGTAAATAGTGCTACCTCTGGATTTCAGGCAATTTTAGGTACTGCTGCTGCTGCAATTGGTACTAAAGCTGCGAGTAAAGAAGTGGTCGCGACAGCAGAAGCTGCTGTATCTGCTGTACGTCGAGAAATCGGTGCAGCTATTGACCCCGTATCTCTTAGAGAAAACGTTGAAGAATATATAGAAACAATCCGTCCCAGAAATTTAGATTTGGATGCGATCGCGAGTGATTTTGAGCAGATATTAGATGACGATAATCTGCAAGAAATAGTAAGTAGCGACAGTATCAAAAATATCAATCGTCAAACCTTTGTAGATTTAGTTAGCGATCGCTCCGATTTATCTAAGAAAGATATCAATAAGATTGCCGATAAACTAGAATCTGTTTGGCGCAAAACTCTGAAGAAAGTACCGCCACAGCAAGATAGAATGGGAGAATTCGTTGATTATCTCAAGTCTGCCTCCCGAGAGCAACTGGTTGGTAATGAGTTGAGCGATAAACTTAATGACTTAGTCTACGAAATTCGTCAGCGTCGTAAATCTACGGAACAAGGTTCAGCAGTCGTCCCCCAATCTTTGAGTACAGGTTTCAATGCTTTGGCAGGTATAGTTATGGGACGCACCGACCTTTCTGACTTTGATGTTGAAAGAGTAACCGACCAATTACAGCAATTCAGAGGTTATCTAGGAGACCAAACAGACAAAATCGCGACTCGGGTAGGTGTCAAAGATAATACACCCCCCAGTACAGTCCGCAAAGATATTGAGAATTATCTCCTTAATTCCCATCCTTGGCAATTAAAGCCACAAAACTTGGAAATTGAATTCCGGGATTTAATATATGACCCTGCTGCCGATCCTGGTACAGTTGCGGATGAATTGAGAAAAATAAATTACTCTGATTTTACCGAATTATTAGACCGGAAAGGCTTATTAACTCAAACAAAAATTAAGACCATAGCTAATATCCTTGAAGGTATTCGTTTAGAAATTTTAGCCGTTGCAGAAGCTGCTCAAGAACGGGAAGCATCTATTGCTGTATTTGCAGAAGTAGAAGAATATTTGCTAAAAACCCCCAGAAATAGATTTACCCCCGAAAAAATTAGGCTTGATTTTAAACCCATCCTTGAAGACCACAATATAGACTACGAACATCTAAATAATCGCTTATCTCAATTCGACCGTCCCACCTTCGAGCGTCTTCTAGAAAGTCGGGGAGACTTCACCTCCGTCGAAATTGCTGCGATCGCCAATGAACTCGAAACAGTCAAAAATAGCGTCCTCAAGGAAAGTTCGGAAACTTTCGGAGTTGCAAAAACCACAGCAGAAGCTCAGTGGAGAAAAGTCCAGTCCTATCTAAGGGATACAGGTAGAGAAGAACTGAATCCAATGGTAATTGAAAGGGAGTTAAAGTTACTTCTAGATGACCCAGATGCTGGTGCTGCTGTCCTCAAAGCCAGAATGTCTCAGTTTGATAGAAATACACTCGTACAATTACTTACAATCCGTAACGACCTAGACGAACAGCAAGTTAATGAAGTTATTGATTCAGTAGAAAGAGCTTGGACACGAGTGCGTTATACTCCCCAGAAACTGGCTCTCCGGGCTCAAGAACAATATCAACAAGCAATAGGATCCATTTCTCAATACCTACGGGATACAGGTAAAAAGGAACTTAGTCCCCAAGGTATTAAACGCGACCTACAATTATTATTAAATGACCCCAAACTTGGTGCAAAAGCAATTAGACAACGTTTAGCAGCAATAGACCGAGACACCCTGGTGCAGTTACTCAGTCAAAGAGATGACTTAGAAGAAACCCAAGTTAATCAAGTCATCGACGAAGTACAAAACACCATACGCGCGATCGCTAAATCTCCTAGACGTATAGCAACCCGTACTCAACAACAAGTCAAAGACTTCCAGAGTTCAATTTCAGAATATTTAAGCTCTACCGAAAAAGAAGAACTCAATCCCCAAGGTATTAAAAGAGATATCCAGCTACTGATTAACGATCCCCGTAGCGGTATGGAGAGCATTCAAGAACGCTTATCTCAATTTGACCGTTCTACTTTAGTTGCATTACTTTCTCAACGAGATGACCTTTCCCAAGAAGAAATAAATGGAGTCATCGACCAGATTTTGTCAGTCCGGGATCAATTCCTCCAACAATGGGAAGCAATACAGCAAAGAATGCAAGCTGTAGTAGATAACTTTTTAGATAAAATCCGCAGATATCTTAATAGCTTAGAGCGTTCAGAACTCAACTACGAAGGTATTAAGCGCGACATAACTACCTTATTTGACGATCCAGAAGCAGGATTTGAAGCACTACGCGATCGCTTCTCCCAAGTTGACAGCAATACATTGGTTGCTGTCCTTAGTTCCCGGGATGATATTTCCAAAGCTGATGCTCAACGCATTGTTACTCAGGTAGAAAGAACAAGGGATAGGGTATTACAAAGAGCAGAAAGAATTCAACAAGAAGCACAAATCCGTTTAGAAAAAATAAGATTAGAAGCAAGAAGACAAGCGGAAGAAACCCGTAAAGCTGCTGCTGTTGCTTCCTGGTGGCTATTTTTGACGGCTCTGATTTCTGCCCTTGGTGCAGTTGCAGGGGGAGCAACGGGTGTGATTAGTTAATTAGTTTTTAGTTAATTAGGACTTAACGTAAAGTAAAAGAGGGTGTGTTAGCTTAGCCTAACGCACCATTTCAAGTTTAATAGATTTTATTTCCCGCAGATATCTAATCAGAATGTGAAAATTGTAGATCGTTAAATTTGCGCTTCTAAATGAGTAAATTAGAAAATTCACGAAGCAATAAAAATGTAAAAGTATAAATGTACAGTTTTTAACTATATATACATACGACCCCGAAAAAGGAGACCCAGACTCAGGAATTGAACCAGGTAAAGCTTTTGAAGATATTCCTGATGATTAGTCATTTCCAAAATGTGGTGCAAGCAAATCTGATTTTGAAGTAGTAGATTAATTTCATTTCAATAATGTTCAAGCAAATAATTATCGCATCTGTGAGGTTGGTAATAATTAATAGTCATAAAATAAATAGGAATAAGTAGGGAGCACTCAGGCACCACTGCTAAATCCTTATCAGGATTATTGAGTTATACATATTTGCTATATCTAACAGATAAGCAACTAACCTCTTATATATATTTTGACTTTACATATTAATAATCAGGAGAGAAAAGCTTTGTTTAATAGTTGGGATGCTCTAATACGAACCCTAATAGTTGGAAGTCTTGGCTACGTAGTTGTAATTTTTCTACTACGTATATCTGGAAAGCGGACTTTATCAAAATGGAATTCTTTTGACTTCATCGTCACAATTGCATTTGGTTCTATATTAGCCAGTTTAATGCTATCCAAAGATATTTCCTTAGTTCAAGGACTTGTGGGGATTTCAACTTTAATATTCCTACAATTTGTCATCACATACCTTTCAGTACGTTCTAACTCATTTCAAAGATGGATTAAAGCAGAACCAACTCTACTACTTTATCAAGGTCAATTACAGCATCATGCTTTACGACATCAAAGAGTCACCGAAAGTGAGGTTTTTGCTGCTTTACGCTCAAAGGGAATTGGGGGAATCGAAGGTGTAGAAGCAGTAATTTTAGAAGCAGATGGTAGTTTTAGTGTAGTTGAGACAATTAAAAATTCATCAAATTCTGCACTGCTTGATGTCAAAGGTTATCCCAGAAAAACCGCTCAGATTTAAAAGGATAAATTTAAAAGGATAAATTTAGGGGGATAATTGATCGAAGGAGGAAGAGATCGGTTCATTAAGCATATTATTTACCCGCTTTCCTAAGATAATGCTGTATTATCAGGTAAGAAGGAATTAAGAGTTTATATCGTTTGATATTGAAAATACTGCCTTATTATCCTTAAAGCAGTAAGTTTTTTGCTGATGAGCCCCAAATTCTTGATCTATAGCTGTTTTATGTAAATTATTATTGATATCAATCAATAATAATCGGCAAAAATTACCCAAAGCCCCAAACCCCCAAAGTTAAAGTAGAGTTAGGGGACCATCATAAACAGTGCCATCAAAGCCATCTCAAAGTCTGAAACACGTAATTTATAATCACGATTGTGTAAGTCCTAAAAATAACAAAAAATTTTACTTAACTAGGAAGTTAATTTGCAACCAAATTTATTTTTGATTTTACAAAAGCTTTGCTTAGACTGGCTGGCTTTTTTTGGTATCATTACTAGTCGATACTTTTTAATTTGTGGAGGAGCACATTTACTTTTATATTCTACTTTTATCAACTATGTAGCTAAATATAACTCATATAATAAGTCTTCGTCTTGGAAAACTCAATCTTGGAAAACTCAATTTTGGAAAACTCCATCTTGGACAAGCATTAAAAAAGATATGGAGTTGTCGTTATTGTGTGCGGTAATATTTTCTCTTTGTGCAGCATTAGTTGTGACTGCATATGACTCAGACTCTACACTTTTATATACTTCAATAAATCAGTATGGATTGTGGTACTTAGGTGCTAGTTTTATTGGACTACTTATCCTTCAGGATACATATTTTTACTTTGTACACCGATTATTTCACCATCCTTTACTCTTTAAAAAATTCCATTATGGTCATCATCGTTCTAAAAAAATAACACCTTGGACATCTTTTGCATTCGATCCCGGGGAAGCATTTATACAGGCTATATTCTTTGTTGGTATAGTTTTTATACTACCTCTCCATTACATAGCCTTATTTGCAGCATTGATAGTAATGACATTATGGGCAGTATTTAATCATATTGGCTTTGAGTTATTCCCATCATCCTTTTATTCCCGATGGTTAGGAAAATGGTTTATTGGATCCAAACATCACCTGATACATCATCGTAGATACAAGTTACATTACGGATTATATTTTACATTTTGGGACAGACTTTTAGGTACTCAAGACCCCAACTATCAAAATCAGGAAGTAGGTTTTTATAAAATCAATTAGAGATAGTTTTGGAGCAACGTCTTTATAGATGAGGTTAAATTTGTATTGCATCCAATTAAAAACCGCTATATTTAAATACCGTTCAGTTAAGAATCTTGTAGGTTGGGTAGAGCTTGAGCGTTACCCAATAAATCGTTAATAAGGTTTGGTTGTGGGGTAATGCACACCTTGTGCGAAGGTACCTCAAAAGTTATTTACTATTATGACGGTGAATATTCCTTCGATTTGGTTGAATTTATCTCAACGAATTACTTAAGTTATGGTTTATTTTTGGAGATATCTAACTAACGGTAAACTAACAGTAAAAGTTGTACCGATCCCAACTTCACTATCAACTGAAATGATACCTTTATGTAAATCGACCGACTGCTTAATAATTGCTAAACCTAAACCAGTACCGGGAATATTACCAACATTAGAAGCACGATGGAATGACTCAAATAAATAAGGCTGATCTTTTACAGGTATGCCAATACCTCGATCCTTTATTTTAAAGATAATTTCTGTATTTTGAGCAATTAAATCAAAATCAATATTACTACCTGGTGATGAATATTTGATTGCATTAGTTAGTAAATTTGTCAGAATATGACGTAATAAATTTCCATCTAAATAAACTGCTCTTAACTCTCCTTGAATTGTAAAATTAATCTTATGACTGTTGGCAACACCCATTTTTATTTCTGAGATAAGTTGATGACAAAAATTTTGTAAATCTAAAAGCTGTACATTACACTTTTGCCCAGAGAATTCTCCTTTTGTTAATATCAAAACATCATTTAAAATATCAGTCATCTTATTTACAGATACTTTGATGCGCGAAAATAAGTCTTGTTTCTTTTCTGAAGATAATTTTTTACCTTTGGCATCAAGTATTTGTGTGTATGCTAAAATTACATTTAGTGGATTACGAAACTCATGAGATGCAACTGAAATAAAACGGCTTTTAAGTTCGTTAATTTCTTGCAAGTTATCATTTTTCTCTTTCAATTCTAAAGATAATCTTCGCTTATATAACAGAGCTTCTATCCGTACCTGTAACTCAATTTTCTCAATTGGAGTAGTAATTAACTCATCAATAGTTTTCCATAGATATCGCGTTACCATTTTTACATCTTGGCGAGATGTTATCAAAAGAAATGGTATTAAAACTGGTTCTTCAGCTTCTTTCATAACTTTTATCCACTGACTTAATTTATCTAAAGCTTGAGAATCGAGAATACATAAATCAAAGGAATTATGTAATTCTAATAAATCATCATTAGCAGAAAATGAAACGACTTCGTAACCAACTTCTTGTAATAATTGTAATAGCAAATATCTATTCTGCTTCTGTTCAAGAATTAGTAAAATTTTCATAATTCTAATCCTCTATAAAACTTTTAATTAAAGCAGATAACTGTTTCATCACAAGTGGTTTGACAAGAATATTAATTGCACCACAAGCAAGGCTTTGACGCTGAATTAGAGTATTTTGATGAGGTGAAATAATTAAAAAGGATATTTGTTGATTTCGCAACTGTTTGCACCATTCCCAAATACGACGATCAAAACCAGCTACATCAATCAAACCTAACTTAATTTGATTCGATTGACTTATTGCACGATCAAACTCCTCTAAGAAGCTTGCAGTAATAACTTCATATCCTTCTCGACCTAAAAATTGCTTGAGTAACTCCAAATTGCGAAGATTGCTACTGACTGTCAAAATTACAGGTTGGATGCTCATTTTTTACATTCATTTTGATTTACCCACTCTGGAGTACCACTGAGAATTTTTCGTAGATTAACTAATGGTTCACCTACTTTAATACCGTAACGAGTTATTTCTATATATCGCAAGGTTTTTTCAAAATTTGACAACCTTTTCTTCAATACACCAATAGCTTTTTCCATTCCTCCATAAATTTCTAAGTAGCGTAAGAAAATAATATTATCTGCAATATAGCTGATACCCAATTCAGTAGCTTGGAAATTACCAGTAATATTCTCTGTTTCATTTACTAAAATTACCGTAACGCCTATATTTTGCAAATATTTACATAAAGCGTGTAAATGAGCCACTAAATCAGCACCACACATTCCAATCCGATACCCAGAAATGCTATCAATCATGACAATACGCGTATTATTATCTTCTACTTCGCGACGTACTTGATTAGCAAATTCATCAGGGGTGAGGCACAGAGACTCCACTCTGACAACCGACAAATTACCATTTGCGCTCATTGCATGAACCGGAATATTTATTGCTTGAGAACGAGTGAATAAAGTTTCCTGACTTTCTTCAAAAGAATAAATTACAGAACGTTCCCCTCGTCCTGCTGCTTCTTTCATGAATTGTAGTCCTAAAGTTGTTTTTCCCAGACCTGTCGGACCTGTGAAAATGGTTACGGTTCCCCGTTCGATACCACCATGAAATAGTTCATCTAATTCTGGTATTCCGGAAGAAATTGTTTCGAGTATAAATTCTTGTTTTAAAATTTGTGGTTGCAATCTTGGAGCGATTTGCATTCCTGTTGAAGTTATGCGTAGGGAATGCAAACCGGAAAGAAAATCAGAACCGCGAAACTTAGTAATGCTAATCTTTCTTCCTTCTGGAGAGTTATGAAGCTCGATTATACCATCACTAATAAATTGTAAATCATCATCGGGAGTTTCTGGGCTGCTTTCAGAGGTAAAAACTATTGTTGCACCAGCTTGCAATAAAAAACGCACGAATGATAGTACTTGTTTACGAAACTGAAAATCATCGGTACATAGATAGCGAAACTGTGTCATTGAGTCAACTAATACTCGTGTTGGCTGAATAGACTCTATAGTTTCGATTATTTTTTTAGTAGTAGGTTCTCGTTCAACTTCGGCAGGAGAAAATATATCATAAGCTTGAATTTCCGTGAAAAAATCTGCACCAGGACTTAGGTCTAGAAAATTTATTGCTTCGGTATTAAAGCCGAGAATTGCACCATTAGTTTTGATTTGCTCTGCTGATTCTCCTAAAGTTATATAAAGGTTAGGTTCCTCTTTGACTAAGCCTGCATTCAAAAAATGCAATCCTAAAATCGTTTTACCACAACCAGGTCTACCACGTACTAGGTAAGCTCGCTTTGGTATGAAACCCCCATGAAGAATTTCATCACAACCTATAATTCCGCTAGAAAGACGAGCTAAATTCATCAATAAAATCTCTAGATTATAAAATTTAAGAATTTGTGAATTCAAGATTATTTTACTTCAGTTCTTTTAGAGTTAAAATTTTCTTTCTAAGGAATTCAGAAATGATTGCAACACATTTATTGATAGAGACCTTTATGTGAAAGTCTCTATCAAAATCTATTTGTCATATTCTTCTTATTTCAAATTAGTGGGACTTAGATAACGAAGATTTGTCCGAAGTGACGGTCACTATGTGTAGGGTTAGCATGAGTCCTATCGGACACGCGGAAGGAAGCGTTTGCTTATACATAACGTTAGTTAACACAGAGTTCATGGGTTAGCTAGCGCGTTTGCTGCGCAAAGACGGAGTCTGATCGACGGAGCTTATACGACGCAAACGTAAAGTCCTAGCGGACACACGGAAACACGGAAGCATTAACGTCTCAGACGGAACTACGTTACTTTTGCGTAGTCCTAAATTAGGATAAAAATTTAAACAACCTAAAATAGTTGCAAAAATCAACGCAATAATTATATTGCGAAAAAATTGCGAAAAAATTTCTGCTTTACTGAATATTTAATTTTTAGTTTTTAGTTTTTAGTTTTTAGTTTTTAGTTTTTAGTTTTTAGTTTTTAGTTTTTAGTTTTTAGTCGTTAGTTTTTAGTTTTTTATTTCTAAAAATTAATTTTTGGAAAAATATCTACTACTGAACTATCCCCGAGCGCAATGCACGAACAGCAGCTTGAGTTCTATCATCTACGCAGAGCTTACTTAAAACTCCTCTGACGTGGGTTTTAACAGTACCAATGGTTAAATAAAGTTTCTTTGCTATTGTGGCATTGTCACATCCAGAAACAATTAACTCTAAAACTTCTAATTCTCGCGGGGTCAAAGGATAGGTTTCTATGACTTTTTCTACTTCTGGCTCCACAGCATTAATTGTAATTGTTTTGCCGCCAGAAGATGCATTACTAGGTAAATCGTCACGTACTTGTTGAAGTACAACATCGGCGATCGCTGGATCTATCCAAGAGTTACCCTCAAATGTTTCCTGTACTGCTTCAAGTAGTTTTTCACTCTCAATATCTTTCATACAATAAGAATCAGCACCAGCACCAAAAGCTGCTAAGACTGCATTATTTTCATCTTGCATGGTTAAAACTAGCAGTTTAGTGGTGTAATCCTGAATTTCTTGCTGATATTCCCGAAACCTACGGGTAACTTCTATACCATCAATTTCAGGTAAACCAATATCAACAGTCGCAACATCAGGTTTGAGAGTTTTCATTAGGTGCAAGCCTTCTAAACCTGTTCCAGCTTCACCAATAATTTTAATATTTTTGTCACTCTGTAAAGCAGACCGCAACCCTATTCTGGTGAGATTATGGTCCTCAATGATTACAACCTTAATTTCTTTCTCTTCCTTCATTTCTGACATGGACATAATATTCCTGAAACAGTAGACAAAGTAACTTTTACAGACTAGTTCTTAAATATAACTTAATAAATATATAGTCCAACAAGATTAACTCATAAGTTTAATCTTCTCTCAAATTTATTGTGTAATACAGTTGATTAACATCTATCTCAAGAATCAACGAGTATTACCTCTACTTTACACCAAAGAGGTAAGTCATCGTAACTATCGGTAGAGAAAGAATGCATTCCACTTATTCCTTCAGCTATATTTTATTTATTATATAAATTAACTAAAGAACATAGAAATAGGTTGCAAATCTTGGTTACACTAACAATCTATCTTGATGTATGTAAAAATAGCAGTTAATATTATGATGTTTTATAAACTTTACTAGTATTAGTCTTAAGTATCGACCGATTAAAAGGTCTATGGGGTGATTATTATAAGTATCGAATACTCGTTTTTGATAGGTAAAAATTTTATTTTTTATCATTCTTATCTTCACAGATCCAGAGTATTGCAAGTTTCAAATAGTAAATTTTCTTCCTCCCGTTTCAAATCCGGAAATGTAGAAATAGCCTTACCCACGACATTCCGTTTTATGAGAGTATAAATTCAGAAAACATGACTGTACAAGTTCTTCTCCCATAGCCACAATATTTGGTATTTCTTGTACTCTGGGACAAACCTCTACGCATCTACCGTGTTTTTTTACGCCGTTCACTTTCGAGAAAATGCAATACTGTTATTATTTATACATCTCTTGTCATAATTTGCATTACTTTTATTTAAACAGTTATATTCTGTCATATTGGAGTCAAAAATCAGTTTTGTAAGACTAACATAATTATTGTATGGAAATATAATAAATGGCAAATATCTACAAAATTCTTGTTATTGATGATGATGAAGTCGATCGGATGTCAGTATGTCGTGCTTTGAAAAAGAGTGGAGTAAAAGTCAATTGTGTTGAAGCAGGTAGCTATCAGAATGCTATCAGCTTTTTAGAAGCAGAAAATGCTTTTGACTGTATATTCGTAGACTATAATCTTCCTGACAAAAATGGTCTAGATTTAGTCACAGATTTGCGTACGTCTGGTAATAAGCTTCCGCTAGTCGTATTAACGGGACAGGGGGATGAGCAAATCGCTGTTGAACTGATGAAAGCTGGTGCTTCAGATTATCTCAACAAGTCCAGAATAAATTCAGAATTGTTATGGAAAGTACTACATAATGTAATTCAAATGTATCAAGCTCAAATGCAGATAGAGCAATATCATGAGAAACTTCAGCAGAGTAATGAGGAACTTAGACGAA
Organism: Cyanobacteria bacterium P01_A01_bin.84; assembly: GCA_039030795.1. Lineage (GTDB taxonomy): Bacteria > Cyanobacteriota > Cyanobacteriia > Cyanobacteriales > Nostocaceae > JBCCDM01. Next base: position 760 of record JBCCDM010000051.1, on the reverse strand, counting down.
AAAATCAGGAATTAGAAGAGAAACGGGAGCAGATTCACCAACAAAATCTGAAGCTTTTAGAAGCTGCGGAATTAAAGTCTAGATTTCTAGCAACTATGTCTCACGAGTTGCGAACTCCATTAAATGCTATTATTGCCTTTTCCCAAATACTTCTAATGAAAAGTAAGGCTAAACTTACATCAAAAGAAGTAAATATGGTAGATAGAATATTTAATAATGGTAAAAACTTACTCTTTTTAATAGATGATATTTTAGATATTTCTAAAATTGAAGCGGGAAGTTTGAGTCTAAATATAGAAGAATTTAATCTAATTAATTTTATCAATACAACTGTTGGGGAGTTGAGTTCTTTAGCAGAGAAGAAAAAATTAGATTTAAATCTAATCATTAATGTAGATAACCCAAAAATAAAAAATGATAAGATTCGTTTGCGTCAAGTTTTAGTTAATCTGCTTTCAAATGCAATTAAATTTACAGAATCTGGTCAAGTTGGATTAGAGGTAAAAGAAATATCTCCAGAAAAATTAATTATATCTGTTAGTGACACGGGTATTGGTATTGAGAAAAGTCAATTAGATTATATATTTGAACCATTTAGACAGGTCAACCAAACAATTTCTCGTAAATACCAGGGAACTGGTCTCGGTTTAGCAATTACCAATTCGTTATTAAAAATGATGAAAGGAAAAATTGTAGTCAAAAGTGAATTAGGAAAAGGAACCACATTTTTGATAGAAATAAATCGTAATCTGCTAAAATC
>JBCCDM010000050.1:0-21409 GCA_039030795.1 Cyanobacteria bacterium P01_A01_bin.84 | reverse complement strand
CTTTAAATCATAAACTTATCAAAATTAATTAATTATCTTAACTCTTAATAATTATATTAATTTAGTTTTACATTAATATAATTATTTTTTGTATATAATTTTTATTATTGTTGTTATTACTTTTATTAATCTCAAAAAAAATTAAACAAACCTTTTTACTAGACTTTTTGATAAACCTTTAGTAACCTTAATCAAATTATTGATTTTGGATAAAATTTATAACTGCTTGATTGACTATTTTTGCTGCACCAGTAGAAGCATCATGGCGACAGTCAGGAATAATTTGTAATAGTGAATTGGGTAAACACTGATTTAATTTTTTCCCGTGACTAACCGGAAACCAACTATCGTATTCACCCCAAAGTATAAGAGTCGGAGAACTAATTAAATGAAGTTTATTTTGAATTTGAGTTAACCAACTAGACTGATTGACTTTGCTATTACTGATTTCTCTTGCAGCTATTTGCAATTCCTCAGCAGCTTTGGAGAGAGTACCAGGAATTTCTATAAATGGGTATGTTATCCAGTGGATATCTGTTTTGGTAAGTATTGATGGGTCAAAAAGTACCTCACGTCTTTCCCTTTCAATAAGTTTTTTGACTAAAGGTGCAAACCAATAAGTCAAACGTAGATAATCAATTACTTTTACTAACTCTAAAGGAGTCCCAGAAAGTACCTGCATTCCCCAGTGAGGCAGACCATCAGCAAAAATTGGAACATTAATCGCTATTAAGCTAGCAATCAACTGAGGATTATTTTGTGCGATCGCTAAAGAAATTAATGCTCCTAAAGATTCTGCGACAATCACAACTGGTTCATCACATAATTGGGAAATAATCCGTTCAAACTCAATTGCTTGATGTCCTGGAATTTCTTGACGATATACAGATTTTTCAGAAAATCCAAATCCTTTAGCATCAAAGCAAATGACTCGAAAGTACTTTGACAATGGTTCTATACTATTACGCCAGTTGTAACTCCAACTGCCGACTCCATGAAGTAAAAATAAAGGTTTGCCGGTACCTTTTTCTCCATAAGCTATTCTGACTGGATAACCGCTAGCATCAGTAATTGTTAAATATTGCTTTCCCTGAGGAAAAGTTTCTTGCCACCAGTCTTGCATAATTATCTGTTCTTCTGACTTATTTATTTAGTTTGTCTGAAGTTAACCACCTACAAACAACTGGGCTAATAATCTAGTAATGAAGACAGTTAAGGCAACTAAAGCAATTGCGAACAAAAATAAGCCTAGCAACATTACTAAAATAAACCAACCATCAGCTTTTTTCCTTTGAGTTGGAAACTTCAAATGGTCTTCTAAAAGTTTAATATTCTTATTGTTGGCTTTCCAAGCAAAGTCAAAGAAGTCTCCTAGAACTGGTATTACACCCACCAAACCATCTAAGATAATATTCCATACCATTTTCCCTAAAGTGGCTTTAGATGCTCCTAAGCGTGCAGCTTCCAAAACAATATACGCTGACAACATAACTCCTATAAAATCCCCCCCTATGGGTAAGAATCCTAATATAGGGTCTAAACCAATACCTATTCCGGTTCCAGGAATAGTAATTGCCCTGTCTAAAACACGACTAAAAACACGTAGACGTTTTAAAGTTGGTGCTTTGGTTTCAGGGTCAATAGAGTAAAACTGAGAAGGAGGTAAAGACATAAATCTTAGTGATATAGCGGTGATATATAACTAACTCAATCGCTCAATATTTTACTGTGATTATTAATTGTTTTTCAGCATTACTAGCTTTAATTTGTTGTTTTTTTTACATTTTGCATATTTCTGGTACTCTTGCTCTGCATTTCTTCACGAAATAATACGTTTAACTGATTGCCGACAAGTGCTACAGCAGAACTAACTTGTAGCCATAACATTAAGACAATTACGGCTCCTACCGTACCATAGACTTTATTGTAATTACCGAAATTTTGGACATATAGGCGAAATAAATTAGACACCGTAGCCCAGCTTGCAGCAGCAAATAACGCTCCTGGCATAATTGGTGTACCTTTTCTCCATAAGCTTGGTCCGTAGCGATAAATAAAACCAAAACTGGAGGCAACTATTAATAGTGTTAGGGGCCAGCGCATTAATTCCCATAAATTTAACAAAAAGTCAAGAAAACCAGCAGTTCTCCCAACGACAAATCTTAGGAGTATATCGCTAATAAACACTAAAAAAGAAGCTATCAACAGTAAAACCATAGTACCTATGGTTAGTAAAATAGAAATAATTTTGGCTTTCCAGAAAGGACGTCTTTGAGATGGGGGTATATCATCAATCAAATCCAGTGCGGTCATTGCAGTACTAATTGTTCCGGAAGCTGCCCAGATCGCAGCAAGAAAACTCAAAGAGAACAAACCGCTATTTTTAGAATCTGCAATTTCCTTCTGGGCAAAATTACCAACTAGATCCAATACTTCTTGAGGTGCAACTTGACTAAGTTGGTTTGCTATTTGTGTAAAACTATCTTGCAATGCAGCTTCAAATAAACCAATAGCAGTAAGAATTGCTAGAACTGCTGGGAATAAAGATAGTATGGCGTTAAATGCCATTTCTGAAGCTAAACCGAGTAGTCGTCTTTGACCAATCCGAGCAAAAGTTTTTTTCAAGGTCTGCCAATTTAAGTGGCTGATAATACGGAAAAAGCGGGGTTTTGTCATTGGAATATCTGTCAATTTAAGTTTATTCAACTAATTTGACAGATATAGTGGCTTTATTACATACATTTTTTACCTCCCCCCTTTTTTAGATATTTATAGGAAATTGATTATTTTTATTTTCTGTAAACCACCTAAAACAATTGTAGAGACGTTAAATTTAACGTCTCTAAAGATCCAATTTATTAATTTGAGGAATTAGAGGATTTAAGTACTAGCTTCATTTTGGCGTTACTTTGAGATTCTGCACCAGGGGTATTCAAGATTCTGTTATTATTTATTTTCCATTTATCAGCTAAATATTTGGCGATCGCTTCAAATCGCTGCTGCTGAATTTCTTCTGGTTCGTCAGTTTGCCTGTTGGTGGTTGTCTGTAGCTGTAAATTTGGCTGCTGCTGTAAAAGTTGACCAATTTTATCTAATTTTGGAGATTCGGCGGTATTAAGTGCTGATTGCGCCTTTTTAAAGCTTAATTGACCTGCATTGGTATCAATCCTTTGCATAATGAATCTAGCTTCAGGATAGTCAAATCTTTGCTGAATATCTGACTTTAATAAATCTTGTGCATCCAAACTCACATCGCGATCGCTCAAATAGATGACTCGAACAGTTAGGGGTGCTTTTTCGGAGCTAATAATTTCATAATCGAGCATCTGCACACCTGAAGGTAAGCGTAAATTAGTTAATGCTGATTTTATCTCCTGAATAAAGTCGCTATGGAGTTTTGCAACACTGATAATAGTTTCGGGGTCTGGAGACTTTTCTTCAGGAATAGTACGTAGTAATTCGTTAGACGCTGTGGGAATTTCTATTAATTTTAGTTTGATTGATTCAGGGTTTTTTCGTAAACGAGATGCTAACTTCTTTACATACCTACTTTGTTCATCTGGCGTATAAAGTTTGCTAGTAAATACTTGTAATTGAATCAGTAATTTGTTTTGTCGAGGAACAGCTGAAAGTTTACTGACAAATGAACGGGTATCACCATTGGGAAAGTTTCCAAAGTCATCTTCCCATACCTTAGTTGCTGCTAAACGAATATCGTTTTCTTGTTGTCGTTGATAAAGTTCTCGCTTGAGTTGACTAAATGATTGATTGAGTGGAACAAAAATAGCTGTAATTGTAATAAATATTAATAAAAATCGTCCTGGAAGACTGCCTATCTTTCTCAAACGCCTAGAAGCTGGTAGTTTTTCTAAAATATCTCTCATCCAGGCACTTTCAGGATCGGTTTTGCGCCATCCCCGGACTTGTTGTTTAACTAAAGCGCTATCAATATGTAGTGCCAAAAACACTAACATGGCAGTAAAAGTAATTGCTACCAAGTTAGTAAAAAATAGTAATCCACCACCACTTGCAACTTGCAAACCTCTAGAAAAGTTAAGGCTAAAAGCAATACCAATTCCATAACCAACCACACATAAAGGAGGCATCAGTGCTACTGCGATCGCGACCCCGGGAATTGAGGTAACGGCTCCTTTCGGTTCTTTACAAATAGCTAAAGAACCGACACCACCGGAAAATAATGCTACAACTAAATCCAATAAATTTGGGCTAGTACGAGCCAATATTTCTTGGCTCATTTCCTTAAATGGTAGTACCCACACCAAAAGTGTTGCAAAAGAAATTGCCGTAAAACAACTTAAAGCTAGATTCATACTAGCTCGCATTGCCAAAATAACATCACCCGCAGCCAAGGCTAAACCATTAGCAAGAATACTTCCCATCAGTGGTGAAATTAGCATTGCACCAATAATTACAGCTGGACTGTCAAGTACTAATCCTAAAGTGGCAATACCAGCAGAGAATAAGACCTGAATCCAATAGCTAACATCTTTAAGACTTACGGATTTACTAATTTCCAGATATACCTGTTCTTTACGGGTTTGTCCTATACCTAAGTTATTTGTTAACCAATCTCGAAACATTTTAAATTTGGTACTATGCTTTGTATCTGTTTGAGGGGAGTATTTTTGCTGAGTCATATCATTTTATAAGTTAGTATAATTTTTTAAGAGCATCAAACTTTAAGTATCAAATTTTAAGTATTAAATTTTAGATACTAACCACCGGTTATTAGGGATTATATAGACTAGATGAAACCTGAAAAATCACCTTTAATAGGAATGTGAGATGAAGTAAAGCTGTAAACAAGGGAACAGAGAAAAAACAGAAAGATTTCCTACCCAACTTAGCGGTTTATATACATTAATTTATGAAAATATACTTAGGAATAAATTGGGATGGAGATGTCCATTAGCAACATTACCTTTGTGTATGCCTTATTCCCATAGGTACTACCTATAGGGAATAAGAATTTCGTCCATTATGTATGCGATCGCACTTAAGGGAAGCCATAGCTGAAGGGCTATACACAATCTCCAAATACTTAATTTTGTTTAATAATAAAACCGGATTAACATAAGCTCTGTTAATTCACATTAGGTGTCAATCTTACTTCCCAAGTTTATTTGCTAATTCCTGAAAGCTCTGTTATGCAATTAACACATTGCTTCCTAATTTTTGCACTGGCTTTACAAAATAATTATCATTGGATATAAAAATTTCAGCTGTTTAAAAAGCTACCGTTAGGCTCTAGTGCTTCACCAAGTCAACTTTGCGGGGTTAATTGTAAGAAAAAAAATTAATTTTCTCCCCCTGCCTCCCCTGCTCCCCTTGCTCCCCCTGCTTACCCTCACCCGGCAATGTTGGTTTGGTAGAGTACTAGTGATTATCAATGTTTTGCAAAATATTTGCAAATATAAAGCCATCCCAGCCTGCTTCGGAGGAATTCCTGCATAACCTGCATTCCGGTACCATTAACTCATCGACATAGCTGGATCCGGGGGGTTTATATCAATTTTTTTTTGGCAATTTATAAAGGAGATGTCTAATATATATCAATACGGTTGCGGTTAAGAAAAATGTAGGTTGGGTTGAGCGTGAGCGTTACCCAACAAAGGTTGATAATATTGGATAACAATCCGAGGAGTCGCTTCACGTCTACGTTCCTCAAACGTCATTTACTATAATGAGGGACTCCCATAGCCCATCCAAAGAATTCACCCCCACAACGTAGTAACTTCCCAACCAACCTACGCTATGTCTAATTTTCAGGCTTAACGGCAACCGTATTGTAATATATATAGAATTTACCCAAACTCCCCCTTCCAAAAGTTAGAGGGATTGGTCTTGAAATTTGTTCTTATTCTCCATATGCTCTCTCTATATAAGCATTTAATTTATTCCCTAATTAACTTTTATGAGTCAAGATTTAACACAACAGTGGCTATCGGAAATTAAAGCCCTTGGGCAACAAATAAAAGACTTACAAATAGAACGCGACCATGCTTGGGAAAGTTCCCAAAAGTGGCGCAACCTTTACAATACTGAAGCAGAGCAACGTCGTACAGATGTTCAACTGTCACAACAGACTATAGCAGCACTCAAAGCAGAAATTCAACAAAGCAAAGGTATTGAAGACGGTATTCTTCCTGATGCAGATACAGCTACAGCAATTCAAGAAGAAATAGAAACTCTGAACTCAGTTACAGAATTGAAATCTAAACTAATTACAGCAATGAAAGAACGCGATCGCCTATTGCAAGCACTGAAAGAAGAACAATTAAATCATGCTCAGACTCGCAATAATTTAACTACAGCTTTAGGCGATGCTATTGATGGTTTAAAACAAAAAAATACACATCAAACAGAAAGCGAGACTCAAAAGTCTGAGGAAGAATTATAGCAGGGAGGATTGAGTTAGGATGTTGATTTTATGCCTTTTTGGGGACAAAAAATCATTGAATCTACCTCACCTTGAAAGGGTGCGACCTGAAACCCTTGTAAAGACGTTAAATTTAACGTCTTTACATTTTTTGCGCAAGTGTCAATATCCCATTGCTTCTGCAACAGCCGCAATTTCTGGAACAATACCTTGTTGTAACTGAGAACTACTATACTTAATAGCTGTATCCGGGTCTTTAAGTCCGTTTCCTGTGAGGACGCAAACTACCGTTGCCCCTGTAGGGACTTCATTCTTAACTTGTAATAACCCAGCCACAGAAGAAGCACTAGCAGGTTCGCAAAAAATCCCTTCTTCTGATGCTAACATTCGATAGGCTGCTACAATTTCATCATCTGTGACGGCTTTGAAATTACCATTACTTGCAGATTTTACAGCTAATGCTTTGTCCCAACTGGCAGGTTTACCGATACGAATTGCTGTCGCAATAGTTTCTGGGTTTTCTACTGGTATTCCATTAACTATTGGTGCTGAACCGGCAGCTTGAAATCCCATCATTTTAGGCAAGCGATCGCATTTTCTGGCTTGATGATATTCGCAAAAACCCATCCAATATGCGGTAACGTTTCCAGCATTTCCTACTGGTATGCATAACCAGTCTGGAACATCCCCTAAAGTATCAACTATCTCAAATGCTCCAGTTTTTTGCCCTTCCAAACGATAAGGATTAACTGAATTGACTAACGTTATCGGATAAGTTTCTGCCATTTCCCGGACAATTTCTAAAGCACGGTCGAAGTTGCCTTTAATTGCTAATACTTCTGCACCATATAATAGAGCTTGTCCCAATTTACCTAATGCCACGTAACCATCAGGAATAATCACGAAAGCACGCATTCCAGCTCTTCTTGCGTATGCTGCTGCTGCTGCTGATGTATTTCCCGTACTAGCGCAAATTACTGCATTTGCCCCATTTTCCTTAGCTTTACTAACAGCCATGGTCATACCCCTGTCTTTAAAGCTACCAGTAGGATTTAAACCATCATATTTCACAAACACGCGCACTTGTCTGCCGATTTGTTTAGCAATGGCGGGAACGGGTATTAGAGGTGTATCGCCCTCTAATAAAGTTACCACTGGCGTACTCTCGGTAACAGGCAAATACTGACGATATTCTTCAATCAGTCCGCGCCAAGGTTGGCGATATTTTTTTTCGACAGACAAGCTTAGAGTCACGGTTTTTATATATGTATCAGTTGTGTATAAAAAAATCAATCGTAATTTATCTTGCATATGAAATGTTTTATTGGCAAGATAGTGCAACACAACGACAAATAATTTGCTTTACTTGGTTATGCAGGCATTTTGTTGCCAAATGACTTTCATATTTTCAGCAATTGCGATAAATATTTTATTGTAACTTTCCAGTTACATCACTGTGTAGTTACACTGCTATATTTTCGTCATTTTTTTGCATATTATATTGCAAATGACATAATTTGTTATTGACGGAACAAACTTTTTTAATTCCAGTCATCCTTAGCTATAAGTGATTGTTTAATTAAATAGAGCAATACTAAATATACAATAATTTAATCATTATTTATATTGCATTATTATAATATCTCTAATGGTGTGAGTAGAGTTCTAATCTAATAAGTTATGTCTACATCTAGTATTTCCAGCCCAAAACCCCAAAATCTAGAAACAGTAAATCTTAGAAAGCCTCCCTATCAAGTAGATCAGCAAGTTAAGTTCATGCATTTAGAGGCTGAGGTAGACTTTTTACTTCAAGAATTGCAGCATATAAAAATGCAACGTTTAGCTGATTCCCAGAATCAGGAATAACAGCATAAGTTTTATTTATTAACTTTTTTAGTCAGGCTATATTTACTCAAAGCGTTTATTTTTTGCTGACCAAGCTTTAATTTCATATCTGTGAGAATTTTCCACAATTAATACAAATCGCTCTGTGTCTAATAGCTGAGCAATTGCAGTTAATGACTGCTGTGAGTTTTGAAAAAAGTCATTATATATAACTTTCCCGCTATCAGATAAAATTAGTGACTGAGGGCGGGATTGTTGGTTTTGGGAAGATGGTTTTGGGGAAGATGGTTTTTGATTTAAAGACTTATACAAGTAAGCGATCGCTTCTCTCGAAATACTCATAAGTGCTTCTGGTTTTTGATTACCTGTTAAATCTATTTCTTGGATTGACCAGTTTCCTATCAGTTCTAACCCACGCTGAAAATCAAGTTTGGGTAAGGGTTTTTCGGAGTTATATGTCTGAAAAGAACGCCATATTTGAGATAATATCTTTTTGACTCTGTTGGGGTCTTGTTGATAAAGTTCTAATAAAGTAATTCTCCTGGGTTCTACCCACTCTAGGGCTTGAGAACTCAAAGCTAGAGGAATTTGTTGAGGTTGAAAAATTTTTTCTTTTACTTCGGCTAAAAGGAGCAGCTTACCTTCTTGTTGCTGTACACCTTGAATAATGGCACTAGTTGTTTGCTGTTCCCCTGCTGGGTTCCAAGCGGTTATTTGGATCGAGGGGTCGGTATTTAACCCTAAATAATTCCATAAATTTTCATCAGACTTGAGGGAATTAAAAGGACTAGATAACCACTGCTTACCATTGTGGAAAGATGATACCTCGACAGCGTACCAGGTTTGATTTTTATGGATTTGCAGTTGGATTTGGGAATTGGACTTTAACCAAGATGCAGGATTAACTTTACTTAATAATTTTGCCCCACCAATAATACGACTAGGATGGTTGAAAATTACTTGAGGTTTGACAACTTCTCCCTTAAGCTTTTTTAGTAGTCCTTGGATATATTCGAGGTTATCTTGACTAACTTTAGCTGCCGATACTTCCGACTTTAGCCAAGATACAGCCTCTGCTTCTCCTTTTTTTGCTGCTAACATTAAACCAAACCAAGCTTGTACCTCTCGTCTGTGGGGGTTAACTTCCAAAGCTGCGATCGCTCGCTTCCATAAGCTACCGTTATCTTGCTGCAAAAATGAAGCAACTTCTTTTGCATCATCTGGAGATTTGTCTAATATTTGTAAAGCTTTACTCCAATTACCATTAATTAAATCTACCTGTACCTGTTGACTGGGGCTAGCCCAGTTTATAGCAGCTTGTTTCTGACTGAGCTTTGCGTGTAAACCAATAACATCAATTTGTGCTTGAGCATCCGCAGATATTTTACGATTTTTTGATTTTTTAGTTGGTTTTTCAATCTGTTTTTTAATAAATTGTAACCATCGAGATGATGGAGTCCATAATCCACTACGAGCAAGTAATAAAGCCTTTTGGTAAGAAGTATCTTTGAGGGATGGTGGTTTAAGTTCAATCAGTTTGAGGGTGATTGGATTGCGAACGGATTTAATCGGTTTTACCTGATAAACTTGCAGACTAGGTTCAAATCCTACTGTCTTATTCACAACCAACTCTTTGTCCTTGTTTCCCGTCACCTGCTTCCACTCGGGTATTTCTCCACTGGGACTAGTCCAAGACAAAATGAATTGCAGATTACTACGTTGGGGATTGTAGTAAAGAATGTGACCATAAGCGATCGCATGATTTGCCGTACTGCGTTTTCCCTGTAAATAAAACCATTTTCCTTGTGTGGGAGTTTTTCCTTGAAACTGGTTAATTTCACTTAGAGGTAATGCCATATTTGAACCTTGAATTTCATCTGTAGCATTAACTAAAGGCGCAACTACAAAAGATTCACTTGGACCTGTTATATCTAACTTCGAGTTCAAAAAATACTTCTTTGACCAACCAGAATTAAATAATTGGCTTGGTGCAATTTGATAAGCTCTGAGTTGGGTAATATACTGACAATCAAATTGACAATTATTGCGTTTTTGAAAAATAGGTAATAAAAAAGACTTATCTTTATTTTTCCCCAAAGATAGTCTTTTCCCTAATATTTTTCCCTGACTTGTCAGAATTTTTTCAATTTTTTCCAGACTCTGCGGATGCTGAGTATTTGTCTCTGAAAAATTCATCCACTCTGGTAAACGTTCCTTGAAAAACCTTGCCTCATCGGGACTAAAAATAAATAACCAACTTATCCAAGCACAAGCGATCGCTACACCACCACTAGTAAATAAAAGTGCGATCGCAAATATTTTAATTAAACAACCTTTTCTATAAGATTTTTTAACTGGTTTTTTAACTAGTTTTTTATATTCTCCCTTAATTAGTTTTTTACTACTTTGATACTGCTTAGTTTCTTTTTGAGGCTTTTGTGGAGAATTTGTCATATACTTTTATAAAAATTATAAAAATCTATTATTTACAAGAATTCAGACAAGTCCTTCCCACTGGACGAATGAAAGTTGGGAGGAAAGATTGTTCTACTGTGTGGTGGGGCATCCAGTGCAGTCTAAACAAAGCTCAGTTAATATCCGACGGGGTACCAGGAGTCGCTGAGAAGATCCACACTGTATGCTTGTTGCATCAGTTTGGGAGTATGTCATATAAGATGAACTATTTTTCTTTTATACCCGGGTTTTCTATTTGATGCCCAAAGGGTTTTGAGATTCCTAATTCCGGTTTGTAATGATAAGATTTAAATAGAGTTAGGACTTACGCACTCGTAACGAGTAATAAGGCTTTGCGATTACTTCCCTACGGTCGTAATGACCTAAACTCGTATTCCGTGCGTAAGTCCTGAGAGTATTAGTAAAACTTACACACTCGTAACCTTGCCGTAGCGTATCCTGGGAAGAACAAAAATAAAGCTTTGGGTTTGCCATACTAGTCTTTTCTAAAGAACCCTTTCAGCAAATGACAACCCCTTCAGGAAACCTTATAGTCGCTCCAGATGTTAATACGTAGTCCGTGCGTAAGTCCTGATTAGATAAAATTTCAATAAAATTTGTAAGAGATATCAAAATACCTGCTTTTGACAAATCAGTAAAATCACTCATGCTGTGATGTGTAACATTTACTTAAACTCAGTCATTGAGTATAAGCATAAGTAGGTAAAGAGGTGAAAGGTAGATTAACTAACGAAACAGCTCACTTCCGTATAATCTCGTGGCTGTTAGTGGGAAGTATTTGTGCTTTGTTGCCGCAAAAAGCAATATCTAACGATCAAACTCCATTAACTAATATCTACCCCTTCCCTTCAAAAGAAGCGATGACCCTAAAAGGGATCCGCGAAGCTATGACTCAGGTTAAGAGTAATCCTCAAAAGACCAATCTTCAGGATATTGATACAAATGCTAATAACAGCACTAATAACAAAAATAAATATTCTGAAGATCCTCAACCTCAAGTATTATCCTTAACCCAGTCTGGGGATAATTCAGAAAACCCGATGTCACAAGTCACCTCGGTATCACAACTTGGCGATATACAACCCCAAGACTGGGCATTTCAAGCATTACAATCTTTAGTAGAACGTTATGGATGTATTGCAGGTTATCCTAATCAAACATTTCGGGGCAACCGCGCTCTAACTCGTTATGAATTTGCTGCTGGTTTAAATGCCTGTTTAAATAGAGTAAATGAGCTAATTGCTACAGCCACGAATGATTTAGTTAATCGGGATGACTTAACAACCTTACAGAAACTTCAAGAAGAATTTTCTGCTGAATTGGCTACCTTGCGAGGTCGGGTAGATAATCTCGAAGCTCGGACAGCTGATATTGAAGCTAAACAATTTTCCACTACAACTAAACTTAGCGGAATTACCATAATTGGTATTCAAGGACGTGGACAGAATCGTGGTGATATTGCTCCTAGAGATGGCGTAAAAGATACTGATGACCCAGGTATTAATACTAATGTCATTAACTTTAATCAGTTATACCTGACCAGCCAATTTTCCCCGCGCAGTTTCTTAGTAACTGGTCTTCTAGCAGCTAATGGTTCGACACAGCCTAAATTAAGTAATGATTTCACCCTTGGTTACGAAGCTCCTCCAGGAAATAATTGGAGTTTAAGTGACTTGCACTATCACCAACTTATCACTAAAAAATTAGCCATGATGGTGGGAACTAAAGGTGTTGATATGATACGTGCATTCCGAGGTCCCAACCGTGCTGAAAGTGCAGCTAACGGACCTTTATCATGGTTTGCCCAAAGAAACCCTATTTTGAACTGGGATTTTAATAATGGTGGTATTGCATTTGATTGGCAATTAGCCAAAAGTATCAGTCTTCAAGCAATTTATAGTGCTCAGGATATAGGAAATCCTGGAAAACGTGGAGGTTTATTTGATGGAAATACAACCGCAGCTGCACAACTATTAATAACACCTGTTAAGACATTAGATATAAGTTTATATTACGTTAATAATTATTCCACTAATGGTTTCTTATCAACCTTTGCTGGAGATAACTGTCTAACTGCTTTAAATTGTTTCACAGGAGCCTCAAAACCTTTGCAAACCAATGCAGTTGGTGCTACCGTCAATTGGGGTATTTCACGACAAATTACATTAGGTGGTTGGGCTGGTTATACCAATTCTTATATTCCTGGAGAATCAGGAGATGTAGAAACTACCAATTATATGGTTTATCTCAATTTCCCCGATTTATTTCGTAAGGGTAACTTAGGTGGAATTTATGTAGGACAACCACCAAAAATAACTAGCAGCAATTTACCAGTAGGTAACAATGTTCCCGACCTAATTGATGGTGGAAACGGTGCAGAAGGAGGACAACCTGGAACCACAACCCATATCGAAGCATTTTATCGCTATCAAGTAAATGATAACCTCAGCATTACACCAGGGCTCATTCACATCATTAACCCCGGTCATACACCAGATAGCGAAGATATCACTATTGGTATTTTCAGAACTAGTTTTACTTTTTAAACTGAATTTAAAATAAGCTAAAACCCCGATTATACGGCTTTAAGAACATCTCTACTGTGAGTTTTCTTTAACCTGTTTCAACTCTTCATACAAACTTAGAGGAGAATACCCCAAATCAAAAGCCTTAGAACTATCCAAAGACACATCATGAGGTCTGGATGCTGCCATTTTTACATCTCGCTGACGACAAGAGTTAATTAAATCTTGGGGAATATCAAAAACCTCAGCCAAAAGTAAACCAAATTCATAGCGCGATCGCTTTTCTTTTCCACCTAAATGAGTGATGTGACTGATTCCCCGATTTAAAACTAATAATAATCCTTTTGCAGCACTTATACCACTCACAGGTGTACGAAACTCATCTGTAAATAAATTCAATTTTTCCCCAGCTTGCAGCTTTTCTAGAAAAGGCTGTAAAAAGCTATGAGCAGTAGGTGTAGCGTTACCAAACATTAAAGGCATCCGACAAATAGCAGTTTGGGGATATCGTTCGAGCATACCATTTTCTGCTAACACCTTATGCTCGCCATAGATATTAACTGGAGATATCGTATCTGTTTCTGTATAAGGTGCATTTAAACCATCAAACACTAAATCAGTAGATGTAAAAATACAAGGAATGGATTTATCTGCGCAAAGTCCCGCAATATTACAAGATGCTTCCACATTAATAGAATAGGACTCTTGAGGATGAGTTTGACAAAAATTTGGCTGTGATAAAGCAGCAGTATGAATAACAGCTTCTGGTTGGATATTATTAAATATATCTTGTAATTCCGCAAAATCCCCTAAATTAGCCCTGAAGGTATTGACACCAGGTATACTAATCTCATGGGAAAAATATGTACCATAAACCTCCCATTCTTGACTTGCTAACTGACAAAGATGCCATCCTAAAAAACCACTAGCACCGGTAATTAGTAGTTTTTTCATATCTCAATTTGATACCCCACACCTTGTATCGTCAAAATCATTGTAATACCGATTTCAGTAATACCGATTTCATGTGAGGCAGCACATAATACAATACGGTTCAGTTAAGCCTAAAAACTATAAATAACGTAGGTTGGGGAGTCACTACGGTATGGGGGTGAATCCTTCGGATGCGCTACGCGAGCCCCCCATTGTAGTAAGTGACGTTTGAGGTACGTAGACGCGGAGCGGCTTCTCGGAGAGTAACCCAACATTATCAACCCCGAAAGTTGGGTTAGGCTCAAGCTCAACCCAACCTACATTTTTCTTAACCGCAACCGTATTGGCACATAATAGACATCTCCAGAAAAAAAGACGAAGCAGAAGCAACATCTCTACAGAGATTTACGGGTTGTGATGAAATTATTTACTTTCGTCTGGTTATCAATAAACCAAAACCAATAAAAAACAAAGTTACAACGATGCTCAAAAATAAAGATGCGTAAAAGGGATGAAGAGGATTATTTACAGATATAGGTGCTAAAGGTTGCTTTATTCTATCGATATGTTGCGTCACCACACCAGACACAATCGCACCACCACCGAGACCAATACCCAGTACTTGTACAGTGCGTTCTAACGAGCGATCGCGTTTTGTTTGTTCGTAAGGTACTTACGTTGCTTTTGCATAAGTCCTGATTGATTTAATTTGGATCGCAGTTTACACTGCCCATATTCTATTCTAGCCTAGGAATAAATTCCCAGGCTAATACACAAAGTCGTCTAAAGACGGCTGTAAAAAGCCTTCAGTGCGTTTTAACGTACTTCGATTATCAGCCTTGAAATTGATTTCAAGGTGGTTTTCAATGTTTACTGATAATTGATAATTGATAATTGTCCGTTGATAACTAATAACTGAATTTTGGCTTACGACAACACCTGCAAATATCTGGCAGAAACTTACCCCACAGAGTTCGCAAAATGGCTCCTCTCCACTGATATCCCAAATATCAAAGTACTTAAAACCGAACTTAACCTCGAACCAATTCGCGCCGATTCCGTTACTTTACTAAAAACTTCCAATCAAATCCTTCATCTGGAATTCCAAACCCAACCAAAATCAACACCATCCTTAGATTTCCGGATGCTTGATTACTACGTAAGACTCAAACGACAATATAGGTGTGATATCGAACAAGTAATCATCTTTCTTCAACCGAGTAATTCGGAAATGGTTTTCAAAACCGAATACGTAGATAAAAATACCCGTCACAAATATCGAGTAATTCGATTATGGGAACAAGATTCTACTGCTTTACTAAACAATCCCGCACTTCTACCGCTCGCTGTATTAGCAAAAAGCAATTCACCCGAAAGCTTATTACAGCAAGTCGCAAGTCAGGTAGATATGATTGAAGAAAGCGAAGAACAAAAGAATATATCAGCCTGTACCCAAATCTTAGCCGGATTACGATTTGACAGAAATTTAATCAATCAATTATTTCGAGAGGAAATTATGCAAGAATCAGTGATTTACCAGGATATTATCCAAAGAGGAGAGCAAATAGGAGAACAACGGGGAAAGCAGAAAGGTGAAGCAACATTAATTTTACTTATGCTTAACCAAAAATTTGGCGAAACTCCTGCTGAAGTAGAGCAAAAGATTCAAGCTTTAAATACCAATCAATTAGAGGAATTAGGAAAAGCATTTTTAAACTTTTCTAGCCACAATGACTTAACCACCTGGTTAGAAAACAATTCCTAACAGATAACTAATCTGGAAGTTAGACATAGCATAGGTTGCTCCCGTCACTACATTGTGGGGGATGAATCCCTCGGATGCGCGGAAGTGAACCCCCCCATTGTAGTAAGTGACGTTCCTCAAAAGTCACCCAAAATTATCAACCCCGAAAGTTGGGTTATGCTATCGCTCAAGCCAACCTACATTTTTCTTAACTAACCGTATTTTTATAAATTTTGGTTATCCAAACGCCTCATAAATCTTAGTTTGTTCATTGATTCTCAGACTCTGTCTTCAGTCTAAAATGAAGGCAGAGCCTTCTCTACAAGTACGTCACAAGGCAGAGCCTTGTAACAATAAAAATAACAATAAAACAACCATTATTTATTTTTATTCAACGTAAGCAGCTTATAGCTTCTAATAAACCCTTGGCTTTGTTCAAAGTTTCTTGATACTCCTTTTCTGGTTCGGAGTCAGCTACTAGACCTGCTCCTGCTTGGACGCTAACGGTATTATTTTGAACCACCATTGTCCGAATAGCGATCGCGCTATTTAGTTGTCCTTCAAAGTCGTAATATCCGTAAACTCCGGAATAAACCCCTCGACGACATGGTTCTAATTCATTAATTATTTCCATGGCTCGAATTTTCGGGGCACCACTTACGGTTCCTGCTGGGAAACAGGCTTTCAGTAAGTCCCATGCTGTTTTATTGTGTGATAGTTTACCTATGACGTTACTAACAATATGCATAACGTGGGAGTAACGCTCTACTATCATCAGTTCGTCAACTTTGACGCTACCACTTTCACAGACCCTTCCCAAATCATTACGTCCCAAATCGACTAACATCACGTGTTCGGCAATTTCTTTGGGGTCTTGTAATAAATCTTGAGCAAAAGCTTGGTCTTCTTTTGTGGTTTTTCCTCGCGGTCGGGTTCCTGCAATGGGACGAACTGTGGCAATAATATCATCTTCTCCATCACGTTCGGCTTTTACCATAACTTCTGGACTAGAACCAATAATCTGCCAGCCATCGAAATTGTAGTAACACATATAAGGAGACGGATTTATCTGTCGCAGGGAACGATAAAGAGCAAAAGGGTCTCCGCTATATTCTGTAGTTAGGCGTTGGGAAATAACAACCTGAAAAATATCTCCTGCTTTGATGTATTCCTTGGCTTTTTCAACGCTGTTGCAAAATTCTTCTTTGGTAAAGTTACTTTGATATTCCTGTATACTTTCTTCAGGGTTAGTATCTTTTTTCTTATTTTCCGGTGGTTTCCATTCTAGGACTGTTTTTTCAGGGGCTAAAGATAAAGAAAGCTTACAGACCATTTGAGCAACGCGATCGCTAGCTAACTTGTAGGCTGTCTTCAAATCTGTATCTGGTTTACGTAAATCTGCAAAAGCAACTGCCCAAATTTTTCGTTTAACTTGATCAAAAATTAACAGGCTATCTACCTGCATCCACAATCCATCTGGTAATTCCCTATCGTCTGGGGGATGAATAGAAACTCGTGGTTCTATCCAGTTAATCAACTCATATCCCCAAAAACCAAAAAGTCCCCCAATTCCAGCTGGTAACTGGGGTAATTTCACGGGATGATAAGGTTCTAAACATTGGGATAAAGCCGCAAAAGGGTCGCCCTTAAAAACCACTTCAGAACCATCTCGATGTTTTTGAACAGTAACTTCTCCAGTTGCAGTTAGAGTCCAAACTGGGTTGCATCCCACAAAACTATAACGACCTAATTTTTCTCCACCTTCTACAGATTCCAGTAAAAAACTGTAAGATTCACCAGCACAAACTTTATACCATGCAGAAACTGGTGTATCCAAGTCCGCAACCCACTCTTGATACACGGGCACAAAATTACCTTGCTTCGCCAATTCGCAAAATTGAGAAAAATTAGGGCAGATCATTATCTAAAGCCATCAGATGTCAGCTACTAGCTTATCCTGAACTACCAAAGAAGTATCAAGGAAGAAGTTTTTATTTTATTAATTAGCTTTTAGCTTTTAGTTTTTAGCTTCTTACAGCTAAGAGCTAATGGCTAAAAGCTTTTTATTTCTCCTTCCTTAATACTTCCATAAAAGGCAAGTATATTTATTTGATTAATTGCCTGCGGGTATCACCTATTAAACATCGTGAGTTGCTTTACCGCTAAATTTAATTTGTGCTGGGCTAGGGTTAGCACCAATATTCCGGGGAACGAAACGAACTTTTTCGCGACCCTCATTTACTTTTTCTGGGAATACACCATCTGCGGGGTGTAAATACTGAGTTTCTCCACTAGGATACACTCGATAGATTTTGTAATCAGTAATTTTGAATTTAGCTCGAAGTTGTTGACCTCCTAAAGCAATACACTGTTCTTTACGAGGTAAATACAATAAGTTTTCACCTTCGTTCATTACAGCTGCACCACCTGTAGGCATTTCAAAAACTTGTTGCTTTTTGCTAGTCCAGGTGATGGCATACTTTTCTTCTTCTTCAGCTTTTTTCAACAAA
Organism: Cyanobacteria bacterium P01_A01_bin.84; assembly: GCA_039030795.1. Lineage (GTDB taxonomy): Bacteria > Cyanobacteriota > Cyanobacteriia > Cyanobacteriales > Nostocaceae > JBCCDM01. The sequence goes on along the minus strand of JBCCDM010000050.1, from coordinate 2,977 downwards.
CCACCAGTGCTACCGCCAAAGATTGGTGTTTGTCCAGAAAGTGCTTCTGCCATAGAGTTTTACCTCAATATTTTTAGGCATCGTAACACTCTCCTAAGTGCAATATGTCGATTGTGTTAGGAAGTTTAACAGATTGGAGGGTGAAGATCGGTTTTAAACTCTGGTAAAGTTCAAAGCTCATAGTTATTGAAGGAAGCTCCCAAGTCAAAAGCTCTTTAAAAATTACTTCCTAATTTTTGAATCTTTTCTTGAGAAATCGGAACGGTAAAATGAAACTGACTTCCTTCGTCTTTACCAGTAGAAGTTGCCCAAATTTCTCCCCCCCAACCAATAACAATTTGACGGCAAATAGCTAAACCTAAACCCGTTCCACCTGCGGTTCTACGTAATGCTCCTTCTTCTTGATAAAAGCGGTCAAATACTACTTCCAGACGTTGAGGTTCTATACCTCTTCCTGTATCAGCCACTGTGACTTCTAACATTTGATTAGTTTGGGGATGGGTACAGATGGTGATTTCACCACTAGCAGGGGTAAATTTACAGGCATTATCAATCAATTTGGCAAATACTTCTACTAACCAGTCACCGTCGGCTCTAATTAATGGTAGTTCGCTAGAAATTTGAGCATTAATTTCTGGTAAGTTTTCGCTTTTCAAACTTCCACCAATCCTACTCAATGCTAAATCGACACATTCTTGTAAACTTAAAGACTCCGGATGCCATTCCACTCTTCCACTTTCCAGGTTAGAAAGAGTTAAGAAATCTTGTACTAACTTGCGCATTCTTTCTGAGTCAGTTAGTGCTGTATCTAACATGACCTGACGTAAATCTGGTGGCATATCAGGTTCTGAAGCCAAACTTTCTAAGCAAACCTGAATTGTTGATAAAGGGGTACGTAATTCGTGACCGGTAATAGCAATCAGGTTGCTGCGAGTTCGATCTAAAGCTTCTAATTGCTGATTCAATTCTTCCAAGTTAGCGTAAGCTTCAGCCTGAATAAGAGCTGCCCCAATTTGAATCGCGATCGCTCTGACCATTTCGATTTCTATGGATTGCCATTCATGGGGAGTTTCACTGCAATAATGTAGTTCTACTACTCCTAGCAACCGTCCTTGATATAAAACAGGTTCTATTAACCAAGACCGAATACCAAATTTCTCTACTAATCCCCAAAGTGCTTTAGAACTAGTAACTCTTCCATCGTGGATAACGTCAGTAACGCAAATCCCTTCGCTGTTTTCTACTGCTACATGAAATAGGGGGTTATTTTTAATCGGCCATTTTTTACCCAGAACCGATACTACACCATTATTGAGAAATTCATGTTCAATTACAGCTTGCGAATCTGTCACTTGAGCTCGGTAAATTAAACAGCGAGAAGCTCCTACATTCTGCCCCAATTCCGATGCTGCTATTTTCACAACTTCCTCGGGATTCAGAGATTGTCTGATCGCGCTACTAATAGAATTGACTAAGCTTTCTTTTCTTGCTTGGGCTGATATGGAACGGTATGCTTTATGTAATTTGTACTGATTTGCTTGTAAATAAGTTATTAAACGCTGAACAAAGGGATTAGTATCAATATCACAGGCATATTCACCTGCGATATCTTCCTCTACACTTAAATTTTCAAATTCTTCACCAATCCGGAATCTTTGACGTGCTTGTCTAATTTTGTCAGCTAACTCTGGTCTGTAAGCTAATATTCTAGTCAATAGTAAATCTGCTGCTTTAAGACTAACTCCTCTTTGGGCTGTCCAAATTCCCTCAAATCTTCTCGCTGTATCCATATCTAAGCCTGGACTTAGGGTACGTGGACGTTGCTTACTAGTTTGAGAACCTAGACTTTCTCGACACACTAAACAAGTAGCATAATTTTGGGCTATGACTACTAAATGCCATTCCTGAGCAAGGGGGTCGTCTGGTTCAAAAGCTATTTTTTCATAGAATTCTGAACTATTTGTAAAATCGGTCTCTGGTGCCGATAAAACATATATTTGTGTGCTAATTTGTGCTAGTCGTTGATAACGATTTGCTTCTTGACGGTAAAATCTTTCCCGTTGAAAATTGGCAATTATTAAAGGCTGCTCTAAAGTTGCCGCTAATACTTGGTCTTCCATTGCATGGGAAAGTGCCGTCAGTGAAGCTTTGAAGTAAAGCTGCGATCGCAATTGAGGTTGACTCTGCAACAAATCCCGCAGCACAGAGGTCAAAATGCTCATGAATGTCAATAGTCACTATCTGGAAAAGAAGCACGTCACAGGAGTATTTTACCGCCTGATTTCTCTAAGAGATTCCTATAAATAAAACAGTAAATTTAAGGTAAATTTACTCACAGTTTCATTTATATGACTCAATAGAGTAGAAAACGGCATAAATAAACTGCTCAGTAAAGGGAACAGGGAAAAGGTAAGGGAACTTAGACGGCGTATGATAGAGATTTTAAGGAGTTTAAGGACTTTAAAACCTCAAAACCTGATACCGCCAAAGACGGTTGTCAGACCCACTGATTGGAGGAGGAAACGAAACAGCGACCCACACTTTTTCTATACTTATCTCTCACCGAAAAACCCACTGTACTGTTGCCTCAACTATTTACAACTTTGGGATAAAGGACCAGGGTGAGGCGTAAAGAAAAATATAAGTGGTTTTATTTAAGCCGATCTGTACTAATACATTTAGATATTCCTTTTTTAACCATCCACTCTAATCACTGCGTCAAGTTTAGCCCTTATTTTTATTGATTTATTATATTGGCGTTGTAATTTTTCTAAATAAAAGGCTACTAGTTCAATATACATTTTGACTGATATCAGAATTTGAATACATCTGCAAACAAAAATATTTTTTAAAGTTGATTAATATACAATTTTGTTTGTATTCACAAAACTTAATATAATTACTAACCAAACTGTGAATCTATACTGCATTTAAATTTGATGGTAATTTAATATTTTAGTACCTCTAGCTTTAAAAT
>JBCCDM010000049.1:0-21483 GCA_039030795.1 Cyanobacteria bacterium P01_A01_bin.84 | reverse complement strand
CGCTAGATCACACACGTGGATATAGTCCCGCACGCAGCTGCCGTCGGGGGTGGGGTAGTCGGTACCAAAAATAGAGATGCAAAATTTAAATTATGCAGGAAATTATCCACGTCTGATTCCGAAACTGAAGGGTTTATTTCCTACTTTCTTCTCAACTACTTTCTTCTCAACTAAATGTTGGGATATTGATTCTATAGTTTTTGTCCAGGGATGTTCGGGATAACGCAAACAAAATATATCACTACTTGCAAGATGAAACATCTCTTCGCAGACTGGTAAAATTCCAGCGACAGGGACTTTATAACTGGTTTGGATTTGTTGCTTTAATGCTTGTTGATTAAGGCTGGATAATGCTTTATTAACTATCATTAACATCTTTGGAACTTGTAATTTCCGGGCTACATCTAGGGTCACTGCTGTTCCTTGATAGTCTTGTTTATCGGGACGTAAAATTACTAAAAGTATGTCAGAAATAATTACAGAAAGTAGTGTTTCTTCATTAATCCCAGGGTGGGTATCTATAAACAGATAATCTAATTTTAACTGTTGTATCAAATGACGAAATCCATCGTTAAGGAGACGTGCGTCATATCCTTCCCGTAAAATGCGGGAAATTTCCCCAGTTTTAATACTTGATGGAATCAGATAAATTTTGCCTTTACTATTATTACCAAACCAACCTTGTTTTTGACGACTTGTAAATACAGAACTAACGTCATAAGTTGCAGCATCGACTTTACAGCGTCCCCAAAGATAATCATTTAAAGTATGTTTAATTTTGCTTTCATCTAAACCAAAGGGAACGTGAATTCCTGGAGATTGAATATCAGTATCCACAATTCCTACGCGATGACCCGAGCGTGCGAGTATTGTAGCCAGATTTGCGGTGACATTTGATTTACCTGTACCACCTCTAAATGAATGTATCGAAATAATTTTAGACATTTTTTATATCCTTAATTCTATTAACAAGGCTGACATTAGTTACTAGTAATAAAATTAACTTTTTGACCCCCTAAATCCCCCCTGATATAACAGGAGTTTGAATAATAAATTTAAGAGTTTTCTAAGTTACCCATTACCAATTACCGACCCTCACGAATTTCCTTCGCAGTTTCCTGTAATTTTTGAAAATAATCACTCTGAGAAATTTCGTCTACTTCCCGTGTAATTTCTGAATGATCAATTTCTACCCTTAGTTGTTGTATTTGTTCAGCCAACAGACGTTCCCGGTACTCCATTTGTTTTTGGCGATCGCACACTTCGTAGACCATGTTTTGAAAGACTCGTCCGAGTTTTCCTAGTTCATCACGACGTTTGATGATTTTAGTTAACTCTCGACTTTCTAATCTACGAATTTGATTGATGTCAACCTTCTCTTGGCTAATAATTTCAGCCAATTGAGACATTGGTTTGAGGGGTTTAATTACCCTCCACTTAAGTAGATAGTTCATGGAGACGATAACTAATGCAAAAATGCTGATAAATATAGCAATAAATAGGAATAATGCTCTTCTAGAACTTAAAAATACTTCACTTGCAGGGATATAAACTATTTGAGAACCGATGACTTGATTTAACTTCCAACCATAACCGTTTTGGGTACCGTATTTTTTTACATGACTTTTGGGAGCATTTTCTGGTGTCCCATGACATTGAAGACAATTAGGATTGTTAACTATTAATGGTTTAGCGGTATAAAACAGTTTTTTACCAGATACAACGTGGAAACCAGATAAAGTTTTCAGGTGACGATTCAGAGTACCTTGGGGAGCATCCTGGATAAACTTTTCGATTAACTTGGCTTCAAATAAGTTTGCTTGGTCATCTAAATTAGTGGGATTGAGAGTAGCGGGTTTATAAATAAAATCTTTGTATTCCCAATTTTCTCTTAATTTATCAAAAACTTGCTTCGCAGCCAAACTGGGTATAGCTGCGGGAATTAGATTAGTTTGTGGGTCTGTAAATTGAGCAATTAATGGCACAATTTCATCACTAGTGCGATCGCTAACTGCATTTACCATCTGCATTACCATGCGACCCCGATAATTCATTTGAGCGATCGCTTTGTGTTCCAATGCTTTCGATAATGTAAAACCACCAAGAGCAATTCCGCTCACAAAGATGAGTAACAGCAATAGCGTAAATTGAGACGCTAACTGTAGACGACCAAGTTTCAAGGAAATAAATTTAAGATGACCAACAAGATAACTTTCTAAACGACCTAGCATTTATCTGACTTATATTAATACTCCTGTTAACTCATATTTCTCAGCCCCCTTAACTCAAGCACTTTTGATTTTTCATAAATCTTCTCCCTTACTTTCATATTTCTCATTTAGAGGGGATTTTAGGGCAATACGGTTCATTTAAGTACTCATACAAAAATATTTATACGTTTCAAAAATAAATAAAACTATCCTCAATCCTTTGCGATTGCTACATTCCGCTACGCTGCATAACGCAATGACAAATGTATATTTAATTATGCACAAGTACTTAAGAGTAATTGTAGGTTGGGTAGAGCGATAGCGTACCCAACATTATCAACCCCAAAACCCAAACTACGGTATTACGGTATTTCTATTTCTCTTTCTCTTTTTGAGGTTTAACTGAATTGTATTGTTTTTAAAAACCAAGTAGCTTTCGTAGTTCTCTGAAAACCTTTCATTTTTAGAATGAAATAGTCCTGTCTTAAGTAGGAAGGCGTAATTATTTATAATATATGATTTATTTTATCAAGCATGAAACTCTTTGACAGCATGGGTTACGCTACGCTAACCCATGCTAAATTTAATTCAACCCACTTACCGGAACTTAAAGTAGGTTAGGGGGAAATCAAAAATTTCGTCAAAATTTAGCAGAAGCAATTGATATAAAAATAATTTCTAATTCTCCTCTACAGTTTGAATAAACAACAGAACCCCGCAAAAGCAGTTCATACAAGCATTATCATCAACCCTCTAGAACTTTAGTAGCAGTCGCTTCGATGGATAAAAATGGATTAAAAACTTTTTTCACTCCCAACTTTCTTCCGATGTGTAAGGCTTTTTGATTCCCTACTATTAAGACATAGAGCGAAACAAACAACGCCGCAGAGAAAACAAATTCAATAATAAAGAGTTTTAAACCACTCTGCAAAAACAAAAAATTTACACATAATTTTACAGGAGAAAAAATCATGTCTGAAGAAATTAAAAACACTGCTATTGAACTTTCTGCTGATGAATTAGATGAAGTTGCTGGTGGACTATCACTTCTTCCCTTCGATTCTCAAAATGCAGGAGCAAATAGTAACTCTAACTTCGAGACTAGCGTTTTACAGATTGCTCAAGAGAACTTCTCTGGTGCTGGTGGTTCGGGTAACAAGTTCCTTTTGAATGCTGCAAACGTTAAAAGCAGTTCATCACAAGATTTCAATTTTAGTCAGTAATTCTTAATTACAAACTAACTAGCTATTTATCCAAATTAATCACAACAAACAACTTACACATAACTTTACAGGAGAAAAAATCATGTCTGAAGAAATGAAAAATACTGCTATTGAATTATCTGCAGATGAATTAGATGAAGTAAACGGTGGATTTGGAATTATCCTTGCTCCCGGTCAAGAGGCAGATTCCTTTGCTAACAGCAACTTCAATCAAAGCGTTCTACAAGTTGGTCAAAGCACAGTAGCAGGTCCTGGTGGAGCAGGTACTTCTCTAGTAGTTAATGCTGCTGATATCAATAGTAATGCAAACAACGCTTTCAACGTTTTCAATTCCTAAGTAAAAATCAAAAACCCGGTGAAAGATAACCGGGTTTGAGATAATCAAAAGTTTAGTGGTAACTAACTCGTAGTTTGTTGCCAAATTGTTTTATCATGATTACTTAACTTTAAAAGTTAATCTTACTGGGAATTCAAACAGAGATTATCATTCAACTGGTAGTCTCTGTTTTCTTATGAACGATGCTTTCTGAGCAAACCCATTACTTTCGTGAGGCGATCGCGTGAATCTGGAGAATGTCTAAAATTATATCTTATATTTCCATTACATCCTCATAAATTTTTGCCATCGTTAAATTTAAACTAAAATTTAAACTAATAGAGTTAAGAATAATTGTAGGTTGGGTTACGCTCCGACTTTAATCAACCTAAGCTATTTCTAATTCTAAGACTTAACCGAACTATATTGGGTAATGAGCGATCGCGTGACTATAATTCAATACGGTTCAGTTAAACCTCAAAGAAATAGAACAAATAGAAATAGAAATACTGTAATTTGGGTTTTGGGGCTGATAATATTGGGTAAAGCGATAGCGTTACCCAACCTACAATTTCTTTTAACCGCAACCGTATTTGACTATAATTTACAATTTTTAACCATAGTAGCGATCGCTTCTAGGTTGAGATAATAAAAATAGATTTACGGAATTTTCGTAAAAATATAGATGATCGCTGATATATCAATACACATATGAAATAAGGTTGCTAAGTCAATGCAAGTTTTAAATATCAGCTATATCAAAACCCCTTCACAAGTTAATGCTCTATCCAATAAATTTATCAAACAGAGTACCCCTAAGAGAAAGCCTAATTTATCTATGATTTGGGTAAAGGAAGGAGTAGAAAAGCATCAAAATTTGGTTGCAAAGTGGGTAGAATTATAGATTGGGTTAGGTGCATGAATATGATTTATAACCAGGACTTACACAAAAGCTACGTGCACCGTAACCCAACATTTATTCAGTAGAATTGCAATTACCAAAATTAAATTTATGGATGGTCTCCTGTTGAGAATCCCACACATTCTATGTGTGGGATTCTTGCTAAAACTGGGAAACCCACCATCTGAATTTGCATGAGTCAGAACCCTCCGGAAATATTGAGTTGTAGAAGTCAGTAAAACAATTATCTTACTTATCTACAGGAAAAAATTATGTCTGATGAAATCAATATAAATAACCTTCCCACAGAGTTATCTGAAGAAGAATTGGATGATGTGTCTGGTGGATTTGATATTTTTATATCCGGTTCTACTTTTGAACAAACTCATATTTCTTCCTTTAACAGAGGACAGAGTTCGATAAATGGTTTTTCCGGTGGTATCTCTTCTTTCAGGTCTTCTCATACATCTTCTTCTGCATTCCAAATTGCAGGTTTAGGTTTTAACTCAGTTAGTGACGCTTTGGGATTTTTAGGGGGGTTCGCTAAACTTTTCGGCAGAAGATAGAAATTGAGTGGGTCGGAAGGGAAATACGGGTTAAAGGGGAAAGGTATTTGGGAATCTTCTTCTGTTTCTCCCCGATCCAAACCGTATTGGGAGCAGGGAAAAATTTAAACTCTCTGTTCTTGTAGGGGGAGAGTTTTCAGGGGGATTTGACTATTAATTCTTTGTTTCCCCTGCTCATTCTTTAATTAAACAAGGGAGCGAATCAATGAGTGAAGTTCTAATTAAAGAACTTAGCAATCAAGATATAGACTGGATGTCTAAGACTGGTTATCGTCAAGATATTGAAGCGGGTACGGTTTTGGTACACCAAGGACAAGCATTGGATGAAATGCATATTTTGCTTGATGGTGAGTTGAGGGTTTCTTTGACCCAGGATAATGCAAATCCTTTGGGTAGGGCTTTTGCCGCTTTGGAAGGTGGTACCCTAGCAGGGAGAGAGATTGGACGTTTACATAGTGGGGAAATTGTAGGAGAAATTCCTTTTATGGAAACTTACTTACCTTCTACTACGATTTCCGCGAGTATTCCATCTACTGTTCTGACCATTCCAAAAGCTGAGTTATTTCAAAAGTTACAGGAAGATATTAGTTTTGCTGCTCATATCCATCGCGCTAGTGCAATGCTTTTAGCGAGTCGTTTGCAGGACACAATCCAGGAACTGGGTAATAGTACCATTGTTTTGAGTCGTCCCCAGCTCAGGGAAGCGCTAATTATTTTTGCAGAGTTGGATGATAGCGATATTGATTGGTTAATTACTGCTGGAAGGGTACAGCAATTTAGTGCTGATTCAGTATTAATTCGGAGTGGGAGACCAATTGAAGCCCTACATATTTTACTTGATGGAGCTGTAGTTTTAAATGCTGCACAGGATGGAAGTAATTCTTTGGTGCAAGCTTTTGCAAATTTAGAAGAAGACGAAACTGAAGTGATAGGAACGGAATTAGGTCGCCTATCCCGTGGTGATATTATCGGAGAAACTCCATTTATTGAAATGGAATCCCCTGGAATTACAGTTAGGGCACTTAGAGATTCAAGAGTACTTTTAATACCTCGTTGGCGTTTATCTGCCAAATTATTACATGATGTCGGTTTCGCAGCTCGGTTTTATCGGGTATTAGCGATTATTTTAGCAGACAAGCAGCAGGAAATTGTCCAACGTTTGGGATATGGACGTTTGAGATACAGCAAAGGTGAGTCTTTAGAGCAATCTTTTGCAAACGAACTTAATAATGACTTCCTAGGACAAGTTGCGATCGCTGGAGCTAGGTTTGAGTGGATGCTGAAAAAAATTGGTGTGGAATAAGACTTGGTAATTCCAGGTAAATTAACTGATTAATTATAAGTTTATATATTTAGGACAAATACAATGGTTACGACACAACCTAATAACCAGAATCATAATAATCAAAATAAGAATAATCAAAATAAGAATAATCTATATCGTAAAGAAGCATTACAAAAAGTTGCATCCCCCGAACAGTTAGATTTATTAGTCAGAGTTACAAATCCGAAACGATGGGCTTCATTAATTGCTCTAGGTTCTTTGGTCATCGCTGGTGGTGCATGGAGTTGGTTTGGTCGCATCCCCATTATTGTTAAAGGTAGAGGAGTGTTAGTTTATCCTTCTCAGGTCGTACCAGTACAAGCATCTAACCCCGGACGTATTCTGAAAATGGATGTAAAAACCGGAGATAAAGTCGAAAAAGGTCAAGTTATAGCCACACTCGACCAATCAGAATTACGTTCCCAACTCCAACTATCCCGAGAAAAACTCAATCAACTCAGATTGCAAGACCAAACCGCACAAATTGCTCAAACACAACGTTTATCCTCCGAAGACGCAGCGATCGCACAACAGCGTCAAACCTTAGAAGAAAGTTTACAAACAGTACAATCATTGACACCAGTACTGCGAGAAAAAGGTGCAGAAGTCATCAAACGCGATCGCTCTAATTTACAGGAGCGTTTAAAGTCTTTGCAGGAACTAGAACCCACTTTAAAACAACGTTGGCAAGAACGGCAAAAACTCTTCCAGGAGGGTGCTGTACCGAAGGATTTAGCACTCCAAGCGCAACAAGCTTATTTAAACTCTAAAGAACAAATCAACAGCATCAAATCTCAACTGAATCAATTAGAAGTCAGAGAAACAAATGCTCAACAAGAATATTTGAGCAACCTCAATCAAGTCAACGACTTAAAAGCCAGATTAAAAGCATTAGACAGTCGTCAAGCAACCCAAAAAGAAAGGGATTTAATTTTCAAAGGTAATCGTAACAAAGAAATTAAAGAAACCGAACGTTTAATTTCACAACTACAACTACAATTACAACGCAGCAGCAAAATCGTCAGTCAGCATAGTGGAACTATCTTAGAACTAACTGTCAAACCAGGACAAGAACTCCAACCAGGAGTCAGTATTGGGACAATATCAGCCGAAAAATCATCAGAAAAACTAGTCAACGTCACCTTTCTACCCGTCAGCGAAGGTAAAACCATCAAACCAGGCACAGAACTACAAATTACACCATCTACGGTCAAACGGGAAGAATTCGGTGGAATTAGAGCCAAAGTTACCAAAGTATCCCAATTCCCAGTTACAAAACAAGGTGTTGCAAGTATTGTCGGAAACCCCGATATTTTACCCAGCGTAATTACCGAAGGTCCCCACGTCGCAGTATATACAGAATTAGAAACAGATAAATCAACAGATAGTGGTTACAAATGGTCATCATCAAAAGGACCAGACCAAAAAATTACTGCCGGAACCACATCCACAGTCAGAATCAAAGTTGAAGAGAAAAAACCCATTGAATTCGTTTTACCAATTTTGAAAGATTGGACGGGTTTGGGATAAATTACGAATTTTCACGATTTTATCGTCCCTCAATCGCGGGTTTGGGGGAGAATCCCTCAATTCTTGATTTTCTACAGTTTGTTCTTTAAACCACCAACAGCGATCGCACTCAATCATATGTTCACCAAAACAAACTGCCGATCACAGAAGTCGCAATGGAAACTAGCAAACCAATTATAAAATAAACTACAAAGTCAAATAAGATAAAAGAAATAACTGACTTCAGACCAGAATAAAAAGACTTAACCAATCGACATAACCTTTGGGTCTTGGTCACAAAAACAAGTCTTTTAGATAAATACTTACAGGGTATCCAAATCTTCCCCTCCGAAGGAAACTTTGATTCAGAAATCAACTCATAACCAGCCCCTTGATAAAAACTCACCGCATCCATCGATGACATTACCCGCATGACTTCATTACCTCTATCAATGGCTATCTTTTCAATAGACTTCAACATTTGGGTACCTACCCCCTGACGTGCGAAGTCTGGATGAACATATATACCAGCAATTTGAGGCATTAGATTCGTAAAAGGTATTAAACTCATCCAAGATGCAAATCCAATAATCTCACCTTTGTACTCCGCAACAACCCCTGGTGCTAATCTTGCAGATGTCTGAGAACGGACTAAAGACTCTATCTGTTCTGAATCATAACTCGGTGATAAATTTCTAAGGGAAGAAGCTTGTATTTCTAACATTTTCTCCAAATCTTCAGACTTAGATAAACGAATTTGAACGTCCATATTCAGCACAGGGAAATGAGTTGATTCAACTCAACTATCACTTCAATATCGGTAATCCGACCATGATGGATGTACGGGAATATAACTTCTATACAGACATGATATTAGGATCAATATCTCATTTCCGGCAGAGGTCTAATAATTCTTGATTAGCCGGAATTGGAATCATATTATGTCCGGTTAAACAGTTGTCATATCTGTGGGGACTAAGTAAGTAAGGAGTAAGGAGTAATGAGTAAGGAGTAAGGAGTAAGGAGTAAGGAGTAATGAGTAAGGAGTAAGGAGTAAGGAGTAAGGAGTAAGGAGTAAGGAGTAAGGAGTAAGGAGTAATGAGTAATAAATGCACTACCATCTTTTCAATAGCGTTATATCGTAACTAATTAAGCGGACTTGAAATCAAACCGTCTTTGAAACGCTTTTAATGTCTTCCCTTCCTTACTAGAGTCATAAACTGCAAAAACCACACGCTCAAAGCAATTAGAAAAACGCGGACTTACTAACCATTTCCCGAAAGCATCTGCAACCATGTTGGGATTATTGCGAAATACACCACAACCCCAAGCTCCAAGTAACAAGGAACGATGTCCATTTTCCTGAGCAACCGCAAGTATAATTCCAGCCCGCCGTCTCAGTACTTTTTCGATTTCTTCACCTGCATTTTCATCTCGACGTAAGACTTGACCTGCATTAGGTGCAGGTGCTGTAATTACCGAGGCTAAAAATATATCTTCCAACAGTTCCCGATTTTGCGTCCGAAACCATGGTATAGCAGGGGAATAAATCAAATGATCTGTATATAAAAGCGAATTCTGGGTGCGGTTTACCTTATAGTAAGTAGGTTGAGTCAGCAAACAAGGGTATAATCCCGAACACCTAGTTAAATCTTCCTCCTGAGCCTTTGCCCCATTAATAAACCCACCCCCCGCATTCCTAGCAGATGCAAAATTTAACAGAACTAAATCAGTACATCCTTCAATTTGTACAAGTCTTCTTGCAGCTACTTGGGTTGTTTCATCCGTAACTTCAATCTGCAACTGTGCTTGAGAATCAGTATTTATTTGTTCTGCTTGCTGTTCTATTGGTGGTTCTATTGATTGCTCTAAAAGTGCATATCCCTGCTCTGGTGTATACAAAGTTGTTCCCTCGACTGCTGCACGTTGTTGAGTAAGGAATTCTACCCTTTTCCCAGAACTTGAGATGTATTCTCCCTTTTCTAATATTTGTAAGGTTTCTTGAGCAATACCTTTAAGGGACATTTTTTATTTAACCTCTTACTAAACCTCTTCTTGAAACCATATTTGTGGAAAATTCAATCATAAAATTCAATCATAAAATTCATAATATAAAGTCAATTTTCCACCCTTAACCGAAGATGGCTTGTATCGAATCTCAGCACCATCGGAATACCAATCACCACCCCGCTCAAAATTGACATTTCCGGAAATACGTTCTGTTTTATAAGGTTTATTATCCAAAATAAGTACTATTTCAGCATCACCATCAAGATAACCTTTACCCATAATAGTTATACTATGGATATTTTTTTGATTCGCATTTTTACGCAAAGTGATTGTAGACTCTTTAGTCACATCACTTATTTCATAGGTTTGCTTCCCGCTTCCACAGCCAACTAGAAAAATCATCGAAGCAACTAGAATAGACCTCTCGATTACCTGATTCATATATTTTTAAATTTTAAGTATAAAGGATTACATCATTGTAATCATAAATATAAGAATAAATCAGAGCGATCGCATCGATCCGACAAGGATAATTGTAGGTTGGGTGGAGCGACAGCGTTACCCAAATTTCGGTACTGATTTGTTGGGTTGAGGTAAAAAACCCAGCCTAAACTATTTCTATTTTTTAGGCTTAACTAAGTGTATTGGACCATGTCAAACCTTCTCTAATTCTTATGTACCGGTTGCTATTCCTGTTTCCTCTAAAAAATATTGCAATTGCATTAGTCTATTCCCTCCAGAAATAGTTAATTGAGCAAGTAAAGCATCATTGCTCAAAGCCAATTAACTAAAACCATGCTTCAAAACCTCAAAAAAAAGCTTTTTAAAAACCCCTTTAAGAGCAAACGTAAACCCATTCGTCCGACTCCTACCTTATTACAAATGGAAGCGGTAGAATGTGGTGCTGCATCTTTAGGAATGATTTTAGCCTACCATGGACGCATCTCTCCTTTACCGGAATTGCGTCAAGCTTGTGGTATTTCTAGGGATGGTAGTAAAGCTTCTAATATACTTAAAGCGGCGAAAAGTTATGGTTTACAAGCAAAGGGTTTTAAAGTTGATTTAGAAGGGTTACAACAACTGGAATTTCCTTGCATTGTCTTTTGGAATTTTAATCATTTTTTAGTAGTTGAAGGCTTTAGTAAAAACCATGTTTTTCTCAATGACCCAGCTTCAGGAAAACGTAAGGTTTCCCTAGCAGAATTTAGCGATGCTTATACTGGTGTTGTCTTAGTCTTTCAACGGGGTGAGGAGTTTCAAAAGGGAGGTCGCAAACCAAGTATATGGCTGGCTTTGTGGTCTCGTTTGCGGGGTTCCCTTTTACCTTTAATATATTGCGTCATCGCAGGTTTTTTCCTGGTTATACCTGGTTTAGCAATGCCGACATTTTCCCAAATATTTGTAGACCAAATATTAATTAATAATCGGGAAGATTGGCTAAACCCCCTTATATTCGCGATGTTATTTACCGCCATTATTAGCGGTTTATTAACCCGGATCCAATTACAAATTTTAAGACGGATAAAAATCAAATTAGCAATGGGGATGTCAAGTAAATTTATTTGGCATCTTCTCCATCTTCCTGTAAGCTTCTATGACCAGAGATTTGCTGGTGAAATTAGCAGTAGAATCCAGTTAAATGACAATTTGGCTGGTTTACTTTCTGGAAAGCTAGCTACAACTGTAATTTCTGCGGTGATGGTCATCTTTTATGGTGTGGTGATGTGGCAATACGACCAGGTATTAACCTTAATTGGTATTGCTTTTGTTGTAGTTAACTTGGTAGCTTTGCAGTGGGTTGGAAGGTTGCGAATCGATACTAATATGCGCCTGATGCAAGAACAGGGAAAAGTAAGCGGTGTAGCTATTTCTGGTTTACAAAGTATGGAAACCCTGAAAGCTTCTGGTTTAGAATCAGACTTTTTTAACCGTTGGGCTGGATATTACGCTAAAGCGGTAAATGTGCGTCAAGATATGGATACTTTAAATCAGAGCTTGGGGACATTACCAACTTTCTTAAGTGGCGTAACTTCCATGTTACTTTTAGCTGTAGGGGGTTTGCGGGTGATGGATGGAAACCTAACGATTGGTATGTTAGTAGCCTTCCAAGCCTTGATGAGTCAGTTTATGCAACCTGTAAATCAGTTAATTACTTTGGGTGGGGATTTACAGCAATTAGAAGGTAATTTAAATAGATTAGATGATGTTTTACGTAACCCAGTTGAGGAAACTCCTCAAAGAAGGCAAAATCAAACTATCTCTTCTTCGCCTTCATCTTCTTCATCTTCTTCACCTTCTTTATCTTCCATACCCTCTGCAAAATTAGCAGGATACTTAGAACTACGCAATATTACCTTTGGCTACAATCGCACCGCAGCACCTTTAATTGAAAACTTTAGTCTCGCTCTTAAACCAGGACAGCGCGTAGCTTTAGTTGGTGGTAGCGGTAGCGGAAAATCTACCGTTGCAAAACTAGTTGCTGATTTATATCATCCCTGGGGAGGTGAAATATATTTTGATGGACAACTCAAACAAGATATTCCCTCCCAAGTATTAGTAAATTCAATTGCCACTATCGAACAAGATATCATGTTATTTGCGGGCACCGTCCGGGATAACTTAACACTCTGGGACACCACCATTCCCGATACTAACTTAATGCAAGCTTGTCGCGATGCAGCTATCCATGAAGTTGTTTTATCTTTAAATGGCGGTTACAACGCAGACTTACTAGAAGGTGCCATAAACCTTAGTGGTGGACAAAGACAGCGTTTAGAAATAGCTCGTGCTTTAGTTAATAATCCCTCAATTTTGTTAATGGATGAAGCAACCAGCGCTTTGGATGCGGAAACTGAGAAAATTATCGACCAAAATATCCGTTTACGGGGTTGTACGTGTTTAATTGTTGCCCATCGTTTGAGTACAATTCGTGATTGTGATGAAATTATTGTGCTGCATCAGGGTAAAGTCGTGCAGCGAGGAAATCACGAGCAATTAAGTCAAGTCCCTGGACATTATTTAGAGTTGATTAAAAGTGAAGGTGGAAGTTTGGAAAGTTGATAATCTGACCTCTAATGCTACTCGAAATAGTGACTCTATTGCCGGAATTGACTAGGATTGAATAATCGTTGTCATATCTGTGGGAACTAAGTAAGGAGTAATGAGTAATGAGTAATGAGTAATGAGTAATGAGTAATGAGTAATGAGTAATAAATAGCACTACCATCTTTTCAATAGCGTTATATCGTAACTAATTAAGCGGACTTGATATAAAACCGGGCTACAAGCTATGCCCAACTTCTAGTCAGAACCCCGTCTCTTTAGAGCGGGGAGTGGCTCAGTTACTACGTTTGGTAATGATAGCGACAAGAAATAATTGTGAAGTAATCATCATCTACAGCATAGACAAGACGATGGGTATCATCAATACGACGTGACCAGAGCCCGGATAAATTTTCTTTCAAAGGTTCAGGTTTTCCAATTCCCTCAAAAGGAAGGTTTGTAGCTTCTTTTATCAGTTTATTAATTCTTTTCAAGGTCTTTTTATCTTGACTTTGCCAATAAATGTAATCTTTCCAAGCTTCATCAGTCCAGGCTAATTTGCGATTACTCATCTATTAGGCTTTTCTCTACAATCTGCCCTTGTTTATACTGGTTAATAGAGCGTTCTAAATGAGCGGCATTTGCTGGGGACTTCAATAAATAAACAGTTTCAAGCAAGCTATTAAAATACTCAAGAGACATAACTACAGCATCGTCGGCATCTCGCCTAGTTATTATAGTGTAGTCCGCGTCATTTACAACTTGATCTAATATGGCTTTTAGTTTGTTTCTTGCTTCGCTAAAGGTTATTACTCTCATTTGTTATACTTGTCTGCTTACTTGTACAAGTGTAGCACAGTGAGATGTGTTAGTAGTTATACTTGGGAATTTAAACAAAATCAAGATTTGACAATCAACCAAATTCCTATTTCTCGTCCAGCTAGTAAAGTTGAAACCTTTTGTGAAAGGGCTGGTTTGCGATCGCTATAAAGCAATACGGTTCAGTTAAGCCTGAAAACCAAAAATAGCGTAGGTTGGTTGAGAGACAAAACCCAACATTATCAAGACTTTGTTGGGTAACGCTCAAGCTCTACCCAACCTACAATTCTCCTTAACGGCAACCGTATTGCGCTATAAAGTACATTGAGTAATTTTGAGAAAAATATCATAACTAAACTAAATTTTAGTTGAAAAAATCTTGTAATAGTTTGTTGATGACTTCAGGTTTTTCTAGACTAGGAAGATGAGCAGTACCAGGTATTTCTTCTCCTCTTGCATCAGGTATTGTATTTACAATGTATTTACAGCGTTGTTTAATATGAGGGAAATCTAACTCACCCCAAATAACTAATGTAGGTAATGATAAGTTAGATAATCTCTCATAAGCTGATGTAGGTTCAATTTCTTTAGTTAATTCAGGCTTTTTTAAAGCAATACCATTCATATCAAGAAAAAGTTCTTTCAAAGTACCACCAACTCTTCCTGGAGAACTGATTGCCCCATCAAGCCATAAGTTAGCTTCAATAGCATTGATACGCTCTAAATTATCCATCTTCTCTGCTTCGTCGAGCTCTTCCATGCGTGCTTGAATCTCAGGGGCGAATTGAGACGGTACGGGAGCACCACTAAGGGCAGGTGCAATAAGTACCAGAGCATTCACTCTTTCAGGATAAGCTAAGGTAAAATCAATAGCAATACGACCACCTTGGGAGCATCCAATCAGAGAAGCAGTTGAGATATCTAATTGAAAAAGCACTTCTTGTAAATCTTCAATATGTGAGAAAGATTCGTCAGTCGTTATTGTCTCACCGAAACCCCGACGGTCATAGGTCACAACTTGATAGCTATTACTCAGTTGAGCTATCTGATAACACCACATACGTCTGTCAGCAACCCCTGCATGAAGAAATATTAATGATTCTCCTTCACCAGAGCATTCACCTACAATTTTGGCACTATCGATTTTAAGTTTAAAGCTTTCTTTCATTTCTGAGGGCAGTAGGAGGTTCCGCGATATGTTAATAGTCTAATGGGTGTAGTATCTATATTTGGCTTAATTATGTAATTTATTCCCCTATACTTGCAAAGCATCTGATTTTCTGGAATTCCGGTTTGCTGGGATGATGACTTATATGTAAATCCGCGATAGGTAAGTTGCATGATAATTTGCTCCTGTTCAAAAATTAGTGTTCTGTGGAATTAATTTCAACTTAAGACTCAATCGGGAAGAAGTAGGGAAAAAATAGGGAAGTTAAGTTGTATTACTTACGATTCGTTCCCAATCGAAAAGTTGTTAACTTGGTTTTCCTTGCCGATTGGTAATAGATGAACGTTAAATCAACTTATGCACTACTATTAAAATTCAGATATCACAATCAAACATCAATCAAATATGATAGCGATCGCCTGTTTTATCAAAAATTTTTTTGTATTGCATTTGTAGAAAAACTTCTTAATATATCTTTAGAATTTTCTACCCATCTTCCAAGACAACAAAATATGTAAATTAACTGTCAAAACTTGTTAAATAAAATACATAAAATACATACATAAATTTCTCCTTGAGATATTAATCTGAAGAAAATAATAATAAAGTCGAAACAAAGCCATTTATCCTACACAATAACAAAAGTCTAATTTAAACAAACCTATAGCAACACTTTATAAAAAAATGCTACTGAAACACTCCTTTCATAAAATAGTTCAAAAAACAATTGAAATATTTCAATTAAACTTCGGGCGATCGCACTCTCCTAGGATTCCTCAAAGTAAAGGAAAACTTAGATTTACTGCTTTGATACTTGCTGTATCACTAATGGTTATCGCTTGCAATAATGTTAACAGTTCTGAATCTTCATCTCCAATACAATCATCCGTCAAAGCCAATAGCCTTAAAGTCTGGTGGGATAAAGGTTTCAATCCAGAAGAAGACGAAGCTCTCCGTCAACTAGCACGGAACTGGGAAAAACAAAGTGGTAAAAAAATAGACCTGCTTTTTTATAGCACTGACTTACTAGGAGAAAAAATCAACAGATCCTTAAAAGCTGGTAATCCACCTGATATTGTCATGAGTTTCAAAGCTGAGCGATCGCCTATTTGGAAACTCGCATGGGATGGGAAACTTGTAGATGTTTCAAATATTATTAAACCAGTTGAAAAACAGTTTACATCAGCAATTTTAGAAAATGTAAATTTTTACAATAATCAAACAAAAAAACGTAGTTATTATGCAGTCCCTATTCATCAGGGAACTATGCATATTTATTACTGGAAAGACTTACTAAAACAAACAGGTCGTAGCGAAACAGATATACCTAAAGAATGGGACGCTTTTTGGAACTTTTGGAAACAAGTTCAAGATGATTTATGAGCTAAAAATAAATCTCAGATATATGCATTAGGTTTAACCCTTTCCCCAGAGGCTGGAGATACTTACTACCTTTTCGAGCAAATTTTAGAAGCTTACGACGTGAAAGTAATCGATCCCAAAGGTGAACTTTTAATCGATCAACCCCAGACCCGTGCAGGTATTATTCAAGTACTCAAATGGTATAAAGATTTTTATCAGCAAGGTTATATCCCACCCGATGCTTTCAAATGGTTAAACCCAGATAACAACCGCAGCATACTCAATCGTGAGATAATTATGACCCCCAATGCGACCCTATCCATACCAGCAGCGATACGTCAAGACCCTGATATATATCGTAATAAACTTGGTATTTTAGAATTTCCTAAAAAACCCAGCAATCAACCAACCCCACATTTGACCATGGCAGAACAAGCTGTAATATTAGCCGAATCCAAACATCAGGAATTAGCAAAAGAATTTTTACGCTACATGGTTAACACTCAGGTGAAAAAAGATTATCTCATAACAGCAGGTGGGCGCAACTCTCCAGTCTTAGAACCAGTTTGGGAAGATTCTTTTTGGACAAATCCGGAAGATCCACATATCTCCACTGCAACAAAAACTATTAAAGAGAAAAGAATTCGCTACTTTAATATCTCTCGAAACCCAGCATATAGTAGAGTTCTAGATGAAAATATCTGGGGTAAAGCACTCAAAAGAACCATAATTGATAACATCTCTCCCCAACAAGCAGCAGATGAAGCAATTGAAAAAATAAAACAGATTTACCAGGAATGGGATAATGAGTAATAAGTAATGAATACGCTATTTATTACTTCTTTCTCCCTCTCTTCGAGTCTTCGAGTCTCCTACTTATAATGAGGTTTCTTAAACAAGACCTAACCAGAAAAATTGCTAGCTCTTTTCTACTGCTTTCCCTTGTAAGTGTCGCTGTAGTTGGGGTCGTGACCTTCTTGAGAGCAAGAGATGCTCTCAAGGAGGCAGCTTTTGAACGCTTAGGAGTAGCAGCGACCCTGAAAGAGGAAGAAATTGAACGGTGGTTTGAAGAACAACAACGAGATTTTCTGCTGACAATACAATTCCCAGATGTGAAAGCTAAGCTTAAAACAGTTCTGAGTAATGAGGTATCCGAAGCTAAGTATAAAGCTGCATATCAAGTTCTTTCACGCTACCTATTAGAGATTCAGAAAGTTAAACCAAATTTACAAGAAATTTCTATCCTCGACCGCAGTAATAAAATAATTATATCTACTGACAAAAACCGAGAAAACAGATACGAGTCTTTAGCTAATATTAGTAACGTTGACGAAGTACGTCAGGGAAATAAATTTGCTCCCATCTTTTATGTTTCCCCAGATACAGGAGAACCAGCAGTTACTTTAGCAAGGACTATACGCAATGGTGCAAAAATTCGTCAAGGAATAGCGATCGCTAATCTGAACTTAGGACGTATAGATGAAATTGTCAGAGAAAGTACGGGTTTAGGTACAACTGGTGAGACTTATTTAGTCGGTTCTTTAGGAAGAAGTAAAAATACATTCATCGCGAAAGCTGAAATTAAAAAACATGAATCTTCACAAAAGCTTAGCTCTAAGGGTATTGATGAAGCAATGAGTGGTGTTAGTGATTTTGGAGAATACCGCAACTATGACAAAGTACCTGTATTAGGAGTATACCGTTGGCTGAATGAGCAAGACTTAGCCCTAATAGTAGAAATAACTCAAGAAGAAGCATTTGCACCAGCTAAAGAATTAGCAAATGTCATTGTATTAATTAGCTTAATATCTGCAGGAGTATTACTAGTAGGAGTCTATTGGTTATCGCAACAGTTAACAATTTCTCGCAGACAGTTAGAAATTAAAGCACAAGAAGCTGAAAGTGCAAACTATGCAAAAAGCGAATTTCTCGCTAACATGAGTCATGAATTGCGTACCCCTCTAAACGCGATTTTAGGTTTTGCTCAGTTTATGGAACGAGACAAAACTCTTAGTTCCGAACAACGTGAATCTTTAGCTACCATTAATCACAGTGGGGAACATCTACTTTCCCTAATTAACGACGTATTAGATATGTCGAAAATTGAAGCTGGTAGAGTGATTTTGAACTTAGAGTCTTGTAATTTACATCTTCTGTTACATACTCTCCAAGAAATGTTTAAACTCCGAACCAATAGTAAAGGTTTAAATTTAAAGTTTAATTTAGATGCAAATTTACCCCAATACATCATTACCGATGAAAATAAACTCCGCCAAGTTTTAATTAACCTTTTAGGTAATGCAATTAAATTTACCGAAACAGGAGAAGTGAGTCTCAAAGTTAGAACTCACAAAACAGAATTTCCGAATAAAATTAATATAAAAAATAACAATCAAAATTCAACTTCCAATTTCCTACACTTTCAAGTAAAAGATACAGGAAAAGGCATTAGCTCAGAAGAAATCCATCAAATATTCGATCCTTTTGTACAAACAAATAGTGGTGTAAAATCCAGAAATGGTACTGGTTTAGGACTTGCTATCAGTCGCCAATTTGTTAAATTGATGGGTGGTGATATTCACGTCGAAAGTATTTTAGAAGAAGGTTCTACTTTTAGCTTTGATATCAACTATACTTTACCCGAAAAACCAGTAGAAGAATCTTTATCCAGAAGACGGGTATCGAGAATCGCTCCATCTCAACCTAATTATCGTATTCTCGTAGTAGATGACCGCAAACCAAACCGAGATTTATTAGCTAAATTACTCAAAGTAGTTGGTTTCCAGACTCGGACTGCAACTAATGGTTTAGAAGCAATTGAAACTTGGCAAGAATGGCACCCTCATTTGATCTGGATGGATATGCGTATGACTATCATGGATGGTTATGAAGCAACCAGACGTATCAAAGCTATGTGTAGGGAGACAAATATAGTAAACCCAACAGAAAATACAATAATTATTGCCTTAACAGCAAGTGCATTTGAAGAACAAAACCCAGATATCTTTGCTGCTGGTTGTGATGATTTCGTCTTCAAACCATTTCAAGAGCAAATTATTTTTGATAAAATCCACAAATATTTAGGAGTAGAATACGTTTACGAAGAAGAAGATACTAATAGCTCAGATCTAGATCGAGATAAAACTATTAACTCTATTAATTCTATTAATTATAATATTCAATTAACTCCACAAGACTTAATAGTTATGCCTCCAAAATGGATCGCAGATTTAAATAAAGCAGCAGTTCAAGTAGATGCTGACTTGATATTGCAAATAATTGAATATATTCCTAAAAGTCATCAAACATTAGCAAAAAAATTACAAAAGTTGGTATCCGATTATGACTTTGACACGATTATTGAAGTAAGCAAGAGTTGTCGGAGTTAAAAAATACTGAATATTAATATTAGTAAAACCTTTTCAAAGCCCGGCAAACCACTCATAACCTTGGTCTTCCCAATAACCTTTATTACGATATAGATCGCTAACAAGGGTAATTTTCATTACCCATTTACTCTGTTTATAACCAAGTTTAATCGGTGATGCTAAACGTAAAGGGGCACCATTTTCTATCGGTAAAGATTCACCATTTTTTTCATAGGCTAATAATGTTTGAGGATGAAGTGCCGAAGCAATATCCCAACTAGAATAATAACCATCTGCTGATTGTAAATAAACATATTTTACGTCAGCTTGGGGTTGAGCAAGAGCAATAATATCTCGTAAGCGTACACCTGTCCACTGAACAATAGCAGCCCAACCTTCCACACATACATGACGTATAATCATTGAGGTCATCGGTAAAGCATGAATTTCGGGAACCTTTAAATTCAAGGGATTATTAACTTCTCCATCAACAATTAATCGATACTTTTCTAAATCGATAACTGGGTTAAAACGAAAGGAATTAACAATTAAAGCATCCGGTTGAATATCTTTTACAGAAAATTCTGGTACTGGGGTTTGGGATTTTTGTAATAGAGCTTCTACTTTTTGATTTAAAGGTTCGGAAAGCTTGCCTACAGTTCCTTCAAATATAGGTACACCGCAACTACTTAGTAGTAAACTAATCCCAGACAAACCAGAAATATTTAAAAAAGTATTTAAAAACTCTCTACGCGTGACTTGCCTTTTAGGAACTTGGATTAAACCCATTATTTCAGTTATTAATTTCTTCTTTTTTCTTTATATTTACTTTTAATCTTAATCTTAATCTTGATTTGTTTCTATTCAATAATATTTATTTTAATTACCAAAACATAGATTCTGTTAATTCCGAGCCTCCAGCTTTCTTTCCTAACCAGAAATGGACAATAACAAATAGAATGACTAAAGGTACTGAAGCAAAATGAACTATGCGCAGTGCTTGCCAATCACCAAAAGCATTAACAAT
Source organism: Cyanobacteria bacterium P01_A01_bin.84 (assembly GCA_039030795.1). Classification (GTDB taxonomy): domain Bacteria; phylum Cyanobacteriota; class Cyanobacteriia; order Cyanobacteriales; family Nostocaceae; genus JBCCDM01. The sequence goes on along the minus strand of JBCCDM010000049.1, from coordinate 638 downwards.
AAAAGGAAATTGCGCAGGTTTGTACATTCCTATACCTGTAAATAACGCTAGTAATAATATAGGAATAATTGAAGTGTAAACTATGCGATGCCATGCATAAATTAAACGTTTGGAATTATGGCTTTTTTGAAGTGCTGTTAAATCATTTTTACCTACAAAACGATGTCGCCAACGTCGTGTAATAATAATATAAATTCCATACCAGAGTAAATTAAGAGAAAATAACCACATAGCAGCAAAATGCCAGTGTCTACCACCTGCTAACCAACCTCCTAAAGTAGAAATAGGAGGAAAATGTAAACCCCCACGTCCACCAAAAACAGGATTAGCGTTGTAAATCTGCAAACCACTTGTAAGCATAATGAATAAGCTGATGATATTGACCCAGTGAAAAATTTTTCCACCTACAGCTTGTATGGGAAGTTTACGACTCTTCTGAGAAGATACACTAGGGGTCATATCTATGAAAAATATGAATTACATACATAGCTAATAATATCTATTTATGACACTTTTTCATTAGATAAGTAAGTGGGTTGAATTAAATGTAGCATGAGTTAGCGTAGCGTAACCCATGCTGTCAAAGAGTTTCATGCTTAATAAAATAAATCATATATTATAAATAATTACGCCTTCCT
>JBCCDM010000048.1:0-21487 GCA_039030795.1 Cyanobacteria bacterium P01_A01_bin.84 | reverse complement strand
CAGATTATTTAGAGATATTTCATATTTGAACTAAAATCATACGGAATTTCATCATCATTTTTAGTTTTGTAGATAAAAATAAATGCTAAATTAATCTTATTTAGCTTTATTAATTACCGATATACCTATATTACGTAAAGAAATAGCAAAATCATTAATTATCTATAGACATCGAAATTAAAAATAGGATATCAATGATTTAAGCAAGCAAACAACTTCAGAGAAAAGCTTTAAAACTGGAAAGCTGGATAATTTCTAATTATATCTAAATATAGAATTATCTTTAGGAACGATTGCTTGAAACTTAAATACAAAGAGAAGAGAAGAAAAAAAGATAACAAACATGAATAAAAAGTTATTGTCTGGAATTATTGCAACTACTACAGTATTCACTGGTACTATGGCGATCGCTGCTCCTGCAAATGCCAGTATTTTAGATAAAAATGATTCTGTTTGGAGTCAGACTAGTAATGTTCAAGACCGTTCCACTGATACATCCGGTTTCCAAAGTATTGTCAATGACTTTCAGAAATTTGTTCAGCAAGAAAGACTAGAAATTCCTGATAATAAATTAAGAAAAATTGATCCTAACAAGTTAACACTAAAGAACGATTATGATGTTCGAGCTTGGTTTATTAATGAAGGTGCGGCTCACAAAAATCAGCTAGCCTACGAAACTACTAAAGATGGTCAGACAACTGGTAAAGGAATGATTTTTAATAACATTTCTTGTATTGCAGATTGTGAATTAAGTAACCCAGATGATGGTGTTTTAAATATTGGTGACTACGTAGATATTGGTACTGTTCTAAAGGGCGAAAAACTTAACTTCTCTCTGAAAGCTAATGGCTACAATAACCCAAATGGTCATGTCTTTGGTGCCCCCGATCAAGATAATCCAGATGGACTTGCACACACTGTAAGTTACTTGTACCGAGATAAAGATAGCGGTAAAGACTACGTTATGATTGGTTTTGAGGATATTTTTGGTCCTAAAGAAAATGGTTCTGACCGTGACTTTAATGATGCAGTTTTCGTAGTTGATTTAGGTAACGGTAATGTCGCTGGTGTTCCCGAACCTGCGACTGCTACTGCGGTCTTGGGTGTAGGTGCTTTAGGTGCCCTAGCTGGTCGTCGTCGTAAAAAGAAATCTGCTTAATTCTTCTATAAGACATTTCTATCTGTGAGGCAACTGGCTAAAATAAGGCTATGTCTGAAAAAATACCCTTAAACCAGTTGTCTTCCAATTCTGTAAAAACTCACCGTCCAAAACTAATTTTAGTAGATGGACATTCCTTAGCTTTCCGTTCCTACTACGCTTTTGCTAAAGGTAGGGACGGAGGTTTGCGTACTAAAATAGGAACTCCTACTAGTGTCTGTTTTGGTTTTCTTAAATCCTTACTGGAAGTAATAGCAAATCAAAAACCCCAAGCGATCGCAGTTGCGTTTGATTTGAGTTTACCTACTTTTCGTCATCAAGCAGATGATACCTATAAGGCAGATCGTCCAGGAACACCGGAAGATTTTATCCCTGATTTAGAAAATTTACGGGAGCTACTGACCGGTTTAAATATGCCGGTATTGACGGCACCCGGTTATGAAGCTGATGATGTATTAGGAACCTTAGCTAACCGAGCTGTTGCTGATGGTTATGAAGTTAAAATTGTAAGCGGCGATCGCGATTTATTCCAGCTAGTAGATCCAGATAAACAAATTAGCGTTCTTTATTTAAGTAAGGAATCTATTCAGCGTTCTAATTCTGGTATTAAAGAGTTTGGTTTGGAGGAGGTAAAGGAAAAGTTAGGTATTCTTCCATCCCAAGTAATTGATTTTAAAGCCCTGTGTGGGGATAAGTCAGATAATATTCCTGGGGTTAAGGGAATAGGTGAGAAAACCGCAATTAATTTATTGAATACTTATGAATCTTTGGACAATATCTACGCTTCTATAGATGAGATTAAAGGAGCAACTAAGAAGAAATTAGAAACAGGAACAGAGGACGCGCAACATTCCAAGTTTTTAGCAACTATTGTAACTGATGTACCAGTTAATGTTGATTTAGAAGATTGTAAATTAACTGGTTTTGATATAGATGCTTTAATGCCTATTTTAGAGAAGTTAGAATTTAACTCTTTCATTCAAAGGATAAATCAAATTCAATAAAAATTTGGAGGCATCATAGAGGAAGTTTATGAAAAAAAAGATAAATCCTTGTTATCTAATAGTGATGAGGATTTATCGTTTTTTAGTGCAGAAGAAACAGATGCATCTTATGAAGAAGAAATCTTACCAATTAAACCCAGGGTTATTGATACAGAAGCAAAATTGCAGGAATTAGTAAATATACTAAAAACATTTACCGATTCAGGATTTCCTGTGGCTTGGGATACTGAAACTACAGACTTAGAACCACGAGATGCAAAGTTAGTTGGAATTGGCTGCTGTTGGGGAATTGGTGAGGATGAAACAGCTTACATTCCTATCGGACATCAAAAGGGGAAAAATCTGGCTCAGGATGTTGTCTTACAAGAATTAAAATCGATTTTAGAAAATGAACAATATCCTAAGATATTTCAAAATACTAAATTTGACCGTTTAATTTTTCGCACTCAAGGGATTAATTTAGCGGGGGTAGTCTTTGACCCAATGCTTGCAAGTTATGTCTTAAATCCCGATAGTAGGCATAGTCTAAGCGAGTTATCTCAGAGGTCTTTAGGTCTGAGTATCAAAAACTATTCTGAGACAGTCCCCAAGGGAAAAACTATTGCGGATGTAGATATTAATAAAGTTGCTAATTACTGTTGTTTACAAGTCCACGCTACATTGCAACTTGCTAATAAATTAAAAGAAGAGTTAGCAAAAACTCCCAAACTTGAAAAATTATTAGTAGAAGTAGAACAACCACTAGAAGCAGTTCTAGCAGAAATAGAATATCAAGGGATTCGTATAGATACTGGTTATCTGAAAGAAATATCCCAACAATTAGAAGGTGATTTAACTAAATTTGAACAACAAGCTTATGAGATTGCAGGTGAAAAGTTTAATTTAGGTTCTCCTAAACAATTAAGTCATATTCTCTTCGACCAATTGGGATTGAGTACTAAATATTCCCGGAAAATTAAAACAGGTTATTCTACAGACGCAGCAACATTAGAAAGACTCCGGGAAGTAGATGATTCGGGAATAATTGATAGTATTCTCGAATATCGAACTTTATCAAAGTTAAAGTCCACATATGTAGACGCATTACCAGCATTAGTACGTGAAGATACTATTCGAGTCCACACCAATTTCAATCAAACAGCAACATCTACAGGGAGACTATCTTCCTCTAATCCTAATTTACAAAATATCCCAATTCGTACAGCTTTTAGTCGTCAAATTCGCAAAGCATTTTTACCAGAATCAGGCTGGTTAATAGTAGCTGCTGATTATTCACAAATTGAACTAAGAATTCTGGCACATTTAAGTCAAGAACCTGTATTAATCGAAGCATATCAAAATAATCGGGATATTCATACTGTCACTGCACAATTAGTGTTTGAGAAAGAAGAAATTACTTCTGATGAAAGACGGGTAGCTAAGATTATTAACTTCGGGGTGATTTACGGTATGGGTTCCTTAAGGTTTTCCCGTTCTACCGGTGTGGATAAAAATCTTGCAAATGAATTCATCAAACGTTTTTATACTCGTTACCCAAAAGTTTTTGAATTTTTAGAAGGGGTAAAAAAACAAGCTATATCTCAGGGTTATGTAGAAACCATTTTGGGACGCAGACGTTATTGTCAATTTACGGGTAACAGTTTGCTGAAATTGAAAGACAGTAATCCTGAAGAGATTGACTTAAGTAAGTTGAAAAATTTGGGTGTTTACGATGCGGGTTTATTACGTGCTGCGGCGAATGCTCCAATTCAAGGTTCTAGTGCTGATATCATTAAAGTTGCCATGATTAAGCTGCATGAAACTTTGCAAGATTATCAAGGGCGGATGTTATTGCAAGTTCACGATGAATTAGTATTTGAAATTCCACCTGATGAATGGGAAGAATTGCAACCCAAAATAAAATCAGAGATGGAAAATGCAGTGGAGTTAAGCGTTCCTTTACTTGTAGAAGCAAATGCAGGGGAAAACTGGATGGAAACTAAGTAAATTAGGTAAGTGAAAGGGGATCCCCCGCATAGCGGGGTCAGCAAAGAAAGCCATTTAAAAGCCGGAAATATCTAATTTATGGACGCAACTCGGGTTAATATTTGTCTGCATTTGATTAGTTTGAATTAAATACCAATTCTATGTGAGGATATATAACTCTCTTACCGGCTTTAGGATAAAGGTACCGAGAAACAAAGTCCAAGCTTCCTTGGACTGGTAATGTGAAATTTACGCCCAAAATGGTATAAGTCTTGCATATCAAGAAATATTACTTTAGATTCTCGAAGGCGCATAAATATTCAACTTTTCTTCCAGTAATCGCTTCAAAAGCATTTGGGTAACAATAATCAAACCACACCGGGCTTGAGTTAACTCCAGACAATCTATTTTTACTTCCCCTAAGATACGACATTGTGCCCAAAAACCATCGAATGCTTGACTCACAGACACAGCTATTTTCTGCCAATTCTTTGACTTCCCATAAGTATCCAATTCTAAGTTATCCGCAACTTCTATCAGTTTGTTCATTAAAATTAACTCTGTTGGTTGATGAAAATAGAGTTGTTGGGGTCGATCTTTTTTTAACCAAGGTATGGGATTAGGAGTAATAAATTTGCCTAATAGGCAATTTTGGTTAATTTCTTGCTGTGCCCAAACGAGTAGATTTTCTTGACGTGCTAGCTCAATTAGGGAACAGCAGCGTGCATGAGCGTATTGAACTGTAAATAAAGAACCAGTATCTACTAGTTTATTTGATGGCTTATTTGATTGCTTATTCTTATTTTCTCTATACCCTAGCTGAAGATTGCTGGTTTCAAGTAGATTTTGCAAACACACAGCTAGAGTTAAATCAGATGGCTCTAAATACAACAAACCTGGAGGAACAATTTTGACCCTCAAAATTTCACTATTGTTTTTCTCTAGACATGAAGCGATCGCTTCGGCTGTCCTCATATTTTGAAGATTCTGAGATTTTGATAACTTTAGAACAATCTCTGTAATATATAAATTCTTGCTTGAATCTCTACCCTGATGCAGATGAATATATTTTTCTGCTAAATAAGTGTAATTTTTAGTGCAAATTACAGAACTGATTGCCTCTTGCAAGCAGCTATCTACTAACTTGATGACTGCTGTGTATTTGCTAACTAGTGTGTTGTTATACACAGATAACCCAATTTCAGCCATCAAATATGTGATGTCCTTGAAAGTACTGATTTCATGTCATCTACCCTAGGGCATAATTTTCATATACAGGAAGAAAATATGAGAATTTTGCAAAATTTTTTTAATAATGGGTAAATTTTACTACCATCATTGTACAGTAGGAAGTATAACAAAAGAGTAGGAACTCTAATTTCTACTTTCCTGTATTATATGTAAGCTTAAGTGAAAGCTTAAACTTGCTTCCCTTGAAGACACTCCTTGCATCTTTTTTTTGACGTCTTTGTCTTCAGCCGAAACCTCTTTGTTACCTATGCAATCTCCATCCTCCTTTTCAGAGGCATCAAGGCCTTTTTTGACTTGGCAACGGATTCTCGATTGGGCGCAGGAACACTATCGCTGCCGCACCTTTAGTAAAGATGAACGCATTCCAGCTCGACCTGGATTGCTTTACTTAGTTCAAAGAGGTGCGATCCGTATGGTGGGTACTGCCCAAGTCAGTGCCACTGCTTCTCAGTTGACCTCTCGACGAATTAACAGAACCCCAGAGGAAGCTTTCTTGGGTTTTGTGGGAGCAGGACAGCCATTTGAAATTGTTGCTCAGTCTCCGTTTACACTCCAGTCCTATGCCCATGTGGACCAAACTGCGGTCCTATGGATGTACTGGCACGATTTAGATAACTGGCCCCACTTTCGTCGGGAAGTTATGGACGCATTTAGATACCAGCATCAACGCAAGCTATTGTGGTTAAGTGCTTTGGGTCAACGTCGTACCATAGATCGTCTCCTAGGATTCTTAACTTTATTAATCGAAGAATACGGAGAGCCAGCCATGAGTGAGACCGATCCTGACGTGATTCGCGGCTATTGTTTGCCTTTCCCCCTCACTCACGCTCAAATTGGCAGTGCTATTGGTTCAACTCGTGTCACCGTAACTCGTTTAATGGGTAAATTACGTCAACGTGGTTTAATCCTTACTCAAGGAGACAATTTAATTTGTTTGCCATCAGAATCAATAAATAGAGCCAGCTAAGCTAATAAGTAATTAGGGAATTCTAGCTAAGGCTATGCATACAGCAGGTGTCAGCGAATTTTTACAAACCCTGCTTGGTTAATTAATTCCTGTCCCTGCTCGGTAAGCAAAATTTTGGCATAAGCATTACCTGCTTGCTCTTCGATTTGCTCATTCTGTTTGACCACCACAAACAGTTTGCGTGTAATCGGATATGTTCCAGACTGAAAAGCCTCAATGTTCAATTTATTGCGCTTACTAGGGCACTCATTTGGGAGGACAAGTGGTTTCTGGTAAGGAGTGATATATCGCCCTTGTGTCCGCCCCAACGGCAAAGGTTTCACTGAACATTGAGGAACAGCTTCTGGGGCTGAAGCATAGTAAATACCACCTGGATTAGCTGCTACTTTCCTTAAGGCTTGAGTTGTATTGGAAACGAAATCAATTTTACTACCAAATTTTTCATTACCTAAAATGTCTTGAACGAACAGTTCTACAGTGCCACCATCAGTTACTTTACGAGAATATGCTTTGATGGGAATATTAGAACCACCCAGTTCTTGCCAATTACTAAATTTACCTATATAAATAGATTTTAGTTGGTCAATTGTTATTCCTGGAACATTGACTTGAGGATTAACAACTACTGCCAAGCCATCAATTGCTACAGCAACTGACTTAAGCTTAGTTCCTCTTTGTTGAACGCGATTTATTTCCTCATCAAGAAGCGGTCGGGATGATTGGGCAAATGCTAATTGACCATTTATTAACATTTTAATACCTGCTGTAGAGCCAACAGAGCCACTGCTTGGCTCTACATAACGTAGTTTGAATTGTGGATATATTTCCTCTATCCTTTTATGAATTAACGCTCTAATTGGTGCCCAAGAAGTACTGCCACCATAACTGAATACACCTTTAGGAATATCTTTCAGAGCAGCAATACTCTGATTTTTTGTTTGTGAAGAGTATGTAGATTTCTTTAAATTAAGCTCCGAATTTTTTGTAAACCACCAATAACCAACAGCAATTAGTCCCAAACTAATTAATAAGGATAGAATAAGTACTGGAATTTCATTTTTGCGTGACATAGGTAGTTTGATATAAAATTGTCATTTTTGTAAACTTATACCGATTAGCGTAATCGGCGGAATTGTAAGTTATTAACGGAGCTTGATATTAGCGAACCTTAACAAATCCAGCTTTGGTAATTAGTTCCTGACCTTGTGTACTCAATAATAAATTGGCGTAAGCTTTTCCTGCCTCTTCTTCTAATCGACCATTCTTTTTTACAATTACAAATAACTTGCGAGTAATTGGGTATTCACCACTAGTAAAAGCGTCAGAGTTGAGTTGATTGCGCTGCTGAGGACATTCCTCTGGAGGTACTAATGGTTTTTGATAAGGAGGGACTAAAACGCTAGATTTTCTTCCTATCGGTAAACTTTTTACACCACATTGTCCTACTACTTCTGGAGCAGAAGCATAGTAGATACCACCAAGATTTTGATTCACAGCCCTTAAAGCTTGGGTGGTTGTGGGAATGAATTCGACATTCTCGTTAAATTTTGTCTCATTGAGAATATTTTCAAAGAAAAATTCAACTGTACCACCTTCTGATAAACGACGAGAGTAGGGCTTAATTTGAAGATTTGGTCCTCCTAATTCTTGCCAATTATTAATTTTGCCAGTGTATATCTCTTTGATCTGTGTCAGTGTTAAACCGGGAACATCTAGCTTTGGGTTCACTGCGATCGCAATACCATCTATGGCTACAGGAATCTCTTCTAAGGCAAATCCCCGTAGTTGAGCTTTTTGATATTCTTTATCTCGTAGAGGACGAGAAGAATGAGAAAAAGCAATTTGGCTTTGCAAAAGCATTTTTATACCAGTTCCAGAACCAGGTGCGCCAGTAGTAGGATCTTTATATATTATTTTGAATTGGGGTAACTCTTGTTTAATGATGGAGTCAATATCTCTACGAATAGGTGCCCATGTAGTGCTACCACCATAATAAAATCTACCTTGGGGAATATTTTTTACTGATGCAAATTTTGTTCCGTTATGTATTGTTGCTGAGGTATTTTTCCCAGAAGAACTAATAATTTGACCTAATTTAGTCGAATCTCTGTTTGCAAACCACCAAAAACCACTACCTATTAAACCAGTGGTAATTAGGAAAGACAAAATTAGAATAGTCGTTTCATTTTTAGCTGACATAGCTTGCCCTGGTCGTTAACTAACTTAACTCTAATTCTAGTTATTATTAAGAGTTTAGTAGTTTTTGAAACTTGTTGACGATTAATTAGCGAATTCTGACAAATCCAGCTTCAGAAATCAATTTTTGCCCTTCTTCGGTAAGCAATAGGTTTGCATATGCTTCCCCTGCCCGTTGATCTAATTGCTGGTTTTGTTTAACTATGATAAATAACCTTCTGGTCATTGGATAATCACCATTTCTAAAAGCTGTAACATTGAGCTTATTTCGCTGTTGCGGACATTTCGTAAGAGGCACAAAAGGTTCTTGATAAGGAGGAATTAATTGATTGGATGTACGTCCTATAGGTAAACTTTTGACACCACATTGTCCTACAACTTCTGGAGCAGAGGCATAATAAATGCCACCTTGATTGCTAGCGACTTTCCTCAAACCTTCAGTAGTACTCTGAATTGATTGAATATTCTCAGCAAAGCTTTCTTTCTGTAGAACATTCTTGACAAAGAATTCAACTGTGCCGCCTTCATTTTTTTTAGAATAAGCGATAATTGGTATATTTGCTCCACCGACCTGATTCCAATTAGTTATCTTACCGGTATATATATTTTTCAGTTGCTCAATAGTTAAACCAGGTATATTTAAATTAGGATTAACCGCGATCGCAATACCATCAATGGCGATTGGAATTTGTTTAAGGTTAAAATCTAGGCTTTTAGCTTTTTGATACTCCTTATCTTTCAAAGAGCGAGATGATTGAGAAAATGCTAGTTCATCGCTGAGTAACATTTTTATACCAGTTCCAGAACCTGGAGAACCACTAGTAGGGTTTGTGTAACGCATTTCAAATTTAGGAAATGTTCCCTCAATAAGTTCTTCCGTTAAATTCCTAATTGGTGCCCAAGTAGTACTTCCCCCGTAGCTGAATAATCCCGATGGTACATCTTTAACTTCAGAAAAGTTTTTCAGACTTGTTTTTTTTGTAGAGGTTAAATTATTTGTGTTTGTAAATGTTTGAGTTCTATTACCAGTTATGCCGTCTAAATTTATACCAGAACTATTGGCTAACCACCAATAAATCGTACCAACTAACCCTAATGTAATTAGTAGCGTAATTACTAAGACTGAAGTTTCATTCTTTTTTGACATTTAAACGTTCCTAGTTAACTCTTGATAATTTATAGGTAACTAACGAAATCAAGTACAAACAGTATATATAACGCGTTCGTACCAAATTCCTGCTGAGAATCTAAACTTATTTTTAAATCCAATAGGTATTACGTAAAAGTCACAACAAAACTAGTACTCAAGGCTTTTAGATGTAGTTGTTAGCTTTTTTCTTAACAAAATAAAACAAGATTAATATAATGTCCAAAAAGGACGAATTTACTAAGATAAATAAATCCATAAGTAGATAAGTGAATTCATAGCTACTTGGAGCAAAATAGATGCATAAAGACTTATACTGGAGTAAAACTACATAGAAACATAGCATAAATCCTATGTAGATACTTTACGGGCTCAGTATTAAAATATATTAGACTTTACGTAAATTTTACGTAAAAGTCTTAATGATTTTATATTTATTGGCAGAACTAATTGAGTTTAATTGTGTCTACCCCATCAAAATAATTCCAAAGTAATAATACCGGAATTCATAGTCCCGGAATTTCTAGTTGGTTTGTAGCAACTAACGACTGAATAATTAGTGTGTAGTTACTCTATAAGTAATGATTGGAGCATGAATACTCTTTAAAAAAGATATTGCACTCAAATTAGTTTCTGAACTTTCCTTAAGAAAAAAGGATTTTCCTCTGTCTAAACTAAGCAAGTAAGTATGCAATTGATGATTGGATTGCAACGTGTTGCGATTAGATAGAGTTTTTAAAAAGACATTATCTCGCAGCCACCATATCCCCGACCCTACTAATAACAGGGTGATCAACAAAGCAAATGTAAGTATAGTTGCTTGTTTATTCTGCGACATAAGACTCCGTCATTGGCTATTTATTCTTAAAGCAATAGAGATAACAACTTGTAAATTAAACGAAATAAAGAAGTAAGAGCAATGGTTGCTAAGCTTGTTCCAAAGGATAAAATAATTACACTTTTAATTCCAAGACCACCTTGTAACAAGGGTACAAAAAATATAATTGCAAAAGTAATAGCTGGAATAATTAATAAGTCGGATTTTTCAATCCAACGCTTGCTTTGTGAAAGAATTAATCCTCCTAAAAGCGGAGCAGTAATAGCTAAAGTAATTACAGATGAATTTGATAATCCAAAGATCGCGATCGCGATTAAGCAACCTTCAAAACCACTGAATGCAGCACCTGTTAATATTTCAAATGTAGAAAAAGGCGCTACGATCTGAGTCGAAGGTATTGGTCTTGACTGCTCTATTTGCGGTTGTGGATTAGTACTTGCAGGCAAAGATGTTTGCTGTGGAGTTGGAGAATATTCTGTTTTAAGTGGTGCTAATGCTTGTAAAACTTCGATAGCTGAACTAAAACGTTTGTTGGCTGCTGGAACCAACATCTTATCTATAACATCTGCTAATATTTGGCTAACTTGTACTCTATCGCGCCATTTAAGCTGATTGCTATAAGCATCAAACAGCCGAGTTACTTCTTTTTCTCCAGTTAATAACATCACACAAGTAACCGCGAAAGCATATAAATCAGTAGAAGGAAATACTTCCCCTCCAGACATTTGCTCTGGGGGCGCGAATCCTAAAGAATAAATTCCAGTAGAAGAAACAGTACTTCCAATGGGATTATTTGTGACCTGTTTAACTGCACCAAAATCTAGTAGATAAATCCTACCATTACGATGACGCATAATATTAGAAGGTTTAATATCTCGATGAATAATACCTTTTTGATGGACAAATTGCAGGACTTGTAAAATTTCTTCAAGTACAAAAAAAACTTCAGCTTCTCCTAATTTTCCCTTTTGAGTTAATTCATCTTCTAAATTTAGACCTTCAATATATTCTTGGACAAGATAAAAATATTGATTTTTCTCTCCAGATTTTAAATCGGCAACTAGCAAGGGGAAATAAGCAAATAAGTTAGGTATTTGGTCATTTAAACTACCAATTTCTTCTAACACCACTGCTTCTCGTTCAAATAAATCTTGTGCTAATTGTAATTGAGTGGGGCTGAGATTTCCTGCGGGAAGAAACTGTTTGACAACACATTGACGCATCAAAGGTGTATAGCGATCGCTTGCCAAAAATGCTGCACCAAATCCTCCTCGTCCCAATAAATTAATAGGTAAATAACGTCCGGCGAGTATAAGAGGCATCCCGCAGGCAGTGCAGTATTTTTGCTGTACGCTCACAAGAGTGTCGCGATCATCTAAATCTGCAAAATGATTTTGCGGACGGGGACATCCCGGACGAGTGCAATATACTTCCATTGTTGTCCTTAGTATGAAGGCGACCGTTGGTTAGGTCTTTTATCAAAAGCAATTAACTTACTTTTGATAAGTGACTATGCTAATGCGAGATTTTTGTTTTACTTCTTTATTTTTACTTCATCCTTCATCAGAACTAGGTATAGCAGGTTCTAATGTGTTGATAGCAAAGTTATGATTTTGGGAAGATTTTAACACATCGTCTTTCCAGCCAGGAGTTGCAAATTGGGGCAGAATTTCCCGGCTAAAGGCTTCTGCGGCTTTAGAACGATAGCGGTTGGGATTAAATATTAACCACAAGGTTCGTTTAACTACAACTCCTTCAATTGGAGTACAGTGAAGAACTCCCATTTGTAGTTCCTTAGAAATGGCACTAGTAGAGACAAATGCGGATCCTAAGCCAGATTGGACGGCATTTTTAATCGCTTCTATGGAATTTAACTCCATTTCTAGTTTTAATCGGCGTGTATCAATATCACCCCGAGTTAGAACTTGATCGATCACCTTACGAATTGTGGATTGAGAATCAAGTGCGATGAACTGGAGTTTGTATAAATCTTCTTTTTGAATGGTTTCAAGTTTGGCAAAAGGATGAAAAACTGGCAAAATCAATGCGAGCTCATCCTCTGAATAGGGAACCATTTCCAAAGATTCGGAAAGTTCACCCGGTACTTCGCCACCAATAATCGCTAAATCTACCTGTCCATTGGCTACACTCCAGGCTGTACGGCGAGTAGAATGGACGTGTAACTGTACGGCTACATCAGGATATTTTTGGCGGAACAAACCAATCATGCGTGGTAAAAGATAAGTACCAGTCGTTTGAGAGGCACCGACAATCAAAGTTCCACCTTGGAGATTTTGTAAATCTTCGATGGCACGGCAAGTTTCCTGACATAAACTCAGTATTTTTTCTCCATAGCTGAGGAGAAGATGTCCGGCTTCAGTCAGTTGCGCGCGTCTTCCTCCACGGTCGAAAAGAGGCACATCTAATTGTCGCTCTAAGTTTTGTACCTGCAAACTGACCGCAGGCTGGGAGACATAGAGACTGTCAGCAGCACGCTTGAAGCTCCCTTCTACAGCGATCGCTTTGAGAATCCTAAGTTGGTCTAATGTGAATGGAAGGTCAGACATAAGGCTTAACCCACTTTAAATATTGGAGCGAAAAACAATAAGAAGCTTTTAGCTGTTAGCTAGAAGACTAGTTATAGGAAAGGTAATTCCTGACCACAAGCAATTGTAGATACCATAAAAATGGTAGGATGTTAAACCCCTTAAAAGCTAATTAATAAAAAGCTAGCCTTGAGAGATAACCTCACGGGGTTTCAAGCTTGCATCTTAAACTTGAAGACTTACCTCGAAAAAGATAGTACACAACATCTTGACGAAAGTCTCCCTTTGAATACTTTGTGGTATTGGTTGTACTGAGTTAAGTTTTCTTTAAATTACTTCATAGGATGTATATGATTTTGCCAGCTTGGTTTACAAGCAGTCATTGGGTAATAATGGGACTGCTAATCGGATTTGCTATTGTCCACAGTGGTGGAGCAGCATTGCGTCCGCAAGCAGAAAGAATCATTGGAGCCAGACTATATCGTATCTTATTTGCCCTAGCCAGCTTGAGTTTAGCAGTTGTTCTGATTATTTATTTCTTCAATCATCGTTACGATGGTTTACAGCTTTGGCAAATTCAGGGTGTACCAGGAGTCAGGTCAATTGTCTGGATATTAAGTGCAATTTCTTTTATCTTTTTGTATCCTGCTACATTTAATTTGCTAGAAGTCGCCGCGATTTTCAAACCAGAGGTTCACCTTTACGAAACAGGAATTATTCGTATTACTCGCCATCCTCAAATGATTGGTCAAGTAATTTGGTGTCTAGCTCATGCTATGTGGCTAGGCACAACTTTTACGATCGTCACTTGTTTTGGTCTAATTTTACACCACTTATTCGGAGTATGGCATGGCGATAAACGCTTGAGCGATCGCTATGGTGAAGCTTTTGAAAAAGTAAAAGCTAGAACTTCAATAATTCCTTTTTTAGCAATTATAGAAGGTCGTCAATCTATCGAATGGCAGGAATTTCTTCGCCCTGCTTATTTGGGTGTAGTCATATTTGTATTGCTATTTTGGTGGTCTCATCCCCTGTTAATTCAGGCGACTAGTAAGATAGAATTGTGGTCTTAATCAAGTACTTAAGAAATGGTAGCAGGAGTTATACCCAAATTAGAGGAAATTCATCCATCAATTGCTACCAAATCAATGTACGATCGTTTCGTGAAGCTTTCAGTGGGGTTGGTTTGTTTTGATTGAAGTTTAGTATAATTTTTTTTGTTTAATTTTTTGGTTTTGTAGGAATGGTGAAATTTTTATCTTTTTCCCTTCAGTGAAGCTGCGAATATAGACTTTTTGCTCTTTGCAGATTAGTCGCTGGTGAAGTTTAGCCTACAGATCCCTTTTTAACAATTTCATTGAATTTTCTCGCAGTTAACAGGTAAATTTATAAATTTACTTGTTTTGACCAATTAGCGAAAAACTATCACCCACTGATAGCTAGTTTTGATATGAAAAACCTATACTGCACAGAGGCGTTATGTTGTTGTCGGTTAGTGAACGGACATTTGCTCAAGAAGTATTAGAGTCAGAAATTCCAGTTTTAGTAAATTTTGGCGCACCTTGGTGTAGCTTGTGTAGAATTATTCAACCTTTATTAATTCAATTTAAAAAACAATGTGGTGAAGAAATTAAATTAGTTGAGGTGAATGCTGATGAAAATTTCAAATTATCTAACACTTATAGATTAAAGTGTCTACCTACATTATTAGTGATTGAAAATGGTGTAGTTAAGCATCGTTTGGATAAGTTTCGTACCAGGGAAGATTTACTCTTAGCACTTGAAGTCATCAAAGCAACTTATACAAAATCTTTTCCGACTTACAATAGTATCCAAATTGCTGATTTGGAATGTCGCTCGGCTTAAAATCTAGCAAAAAATTCAAAACAAAAGATTCAAAACAAAAAATTCAAAGCAAAAAATTCAAAGCAAAAAATTTTAAACATATGTAATTAAATTATTAAATTATTTCAGGAAATGTTTGTTCCTGGAAATAATTTTTTTGAATTACCGACAACGTCAACAAAGCTCCAGAAACCTGAAATTCCGAATCTATGTCAATAGCTCAGATTGTATTCGATATCTTTGAGACTGAATATTCTAGTGCCTTTTTTCCTGTTTTCTTCCTTTACCTACCTTTTTGGAGTTGGTAGGTTCGCTTTCCTGTTTCTGCTAATTCATATAGAAAAATATTTAGATAATTTTGTCTTTTAGTAGGCTGTTTTAGCAACAAAAATTGTACTGTATAACAGTCAAGGGTGTGTAAGAAGTAAAAAATGACAATTAACCGTCCTCAAATAGCAGATTGTTGGATGGGGTACTTTATCTTAGAAAGGGTATGTCACAATTATTAGCATATCCGACAATTTTATCGAAAATGTTCAACGTAGGCGTTAGTGATGGAAGTAATCTATCAGTATGCCTGGGCTATTCCAGTTTTGCCACTTCTAGGGGCGATGCTGGTTGGTCTGGGGTTAATCTCATTTAATCAAGCTACAAACCGCCTACGGCAGCTAAACGCCGTTTTAATTATCTCCCTCATGGGAGCGGCGATGGGGCTGTCGTTATCTTTGCTGTGGAGTCAGTTCCAAGGACACGCCCCTTACCTGCGCACTATAGAATGGGCAACAGCAGGCAATTTCCATTTGACTATGGGTTATACTATCGACCATCTCAGTGCTTTAATGCTGGTGATAGTAACAACTGTAGCTGTCTTAGTGATGATATACACTGATGGCTACATGGCTCATGACCCAGGATATGTCCGATTTTATGCTTATCTAAGCTTATTCGGCTCTTCAATGTTGGGTTTGATTATCAGTCCCAATCTAGTTCAGGTTTATATTTTCTGGGAACTAGTAGGAATGTGTTCGTACTTGCTGGTCGGTTTTTGGTATGACCGCAAGTCCGCAGCAGATGCTTGTCAAAAGGCATTTGTCACTAACAGAGTTGGTGACTTTGGTTTGCTGCTAGGAATTTTAGGACTTTTCTGGGCAACTGGAAGTTTTGAGTTTGATGTGATTGGTTCCCGTTTAGGGGAACTGGTTGAAACAGGAACTCTTAGCAATTTACTGGCTGTCTTGTTGGCAATACTAGTCTTCTTAGGACCTGTCGCTAAGTCAGCACAGTTTCCTCTCCATGTGTGGCTGCCAGACGCAATGGAAGGTCCTAC
Organism: Cyanobacteria bacterium P01_A01_bin.84; assembly: GCA_039030795.1. Taxonomy (GTDB): domain Bacteria; phylum Cyanobacteriota; class Cyanobacteriia; order Cyanobacteriales; family Nostocaceae; genus JBCCDM01. The sequence goes on along the minus strand of JBCCDM010000048.1, from coordinate 5,242 downwards.
ACCCATTTCAGCGCTGATTCATGCCGCAACAATGGTGGCAGCCGGTGTGTTCTTAATTGCTCGGATGTATCCGATGTTTGAACACGTTCCAACGGCTATGAGTGTAATTGCTTGGGTCGGAGCTTTTACTGCGTTTATGGGGGCTACAATCGCTATGACCCAAAACGATATTAAAAAAGGTTTGGCTTACTCTACCATTTCCCAGTTGGGTTACATGGTAATGGCGATGGGAGTAGGGGCTTATACTGCTGGACTATTCCACTTAATGACCCATGCTTACTTCAAAGCTATGTTGTTCTTAGGTTCTGGTTCAGTAATTCACGGTATGGAAGGTGTGGTTGGTCACGACCAAGTTTTAGCCCAGGATATGCGGCTCATGGGCGGACTGCGTAAATATATGCCTGTGACTGCAACTACTTTTTTAATTGGTTGCTTAGCAATTTCTGGTATTCCTCCTTTTGCTGGTTTTTGGTCAAAAGATGAAATTCTTGGAGCAGCATACCAAGCCAACCCAGTTTTATGGTTTATTGGTTGGTTAACAGCTGGTATTACCGCTTTTTATATGTTTAGAATGTATTTCTCGACATTTGAAGGTGGTTTTCGCGGTAAAGATAAAAATATCATTGAGCAGTTAAAAAGTGCAGCTAAGAGTATTGTTCTTGATTCAGTTTCAGAAGCACCAGCTTTTGGTCCTGGAGCGATGAAACAGGGAGAACTCGAAGCTACAGGTGCCCATGATGACCATGGACATAGTGATGAACCTCATGAATCACCATGGACTATGACTTTGCCATTAGCAATCTTAGCTATTCCTTCGATGTTGATTGGTTTAGTGGGAACACCATTTGCTAATTACTTTGAGGAGTTTATTTATTCTCCCAATGAAACTTTAGCGGAAGTGATGGAAAAAGCTGCGGAGTTTGAACCCAATGAGTTTTATACTATGGCGGGAGCTTCAGTTGCTATTTCGGTAGTAGGAATTACTTTAGCTGCTTTGATGTACCTCGCACGTAAAATTGACCCTGCGGCGATCGCGTCCAGTATTAAGCCACTATATAATTTCTCTTTGAATAAGTGGTACTTCGATGAAATTTACCATCGGGTATTTGTGATGGGTTTACGTCGTCTAGCCAGACAAGTACTTGAGGTTGACTTCCGAGTTGTTGATGGTGCGGTAAACCTCACCGGTTTCTTTACTTTAGTTAGTGGTGAAGGTCTAAAATATTTTGAAAACGGACGCGCTCAATTTTATGCCCTAGTAGTATTTGGTGCTGTTTTAGCTTTAGTAATTGTTTTTGGCGTTACTTAAGTTAAATTGCTTGGCATTAAATACTATTGATAGTTATGGACTAGACAAATTAGTCAAAAGCTATATGTTATATGGATGAAGAGCCGGGAAATTGATTGCTCCCTCTTCATCCTTCTTTATTTTTTGTTAAATCAACCGGGTGAATGAAGCCCAAATCCAGAAAAAACTGTTACTAAATAGCTAGAAGCCGATAGCGGAACACTATTAATTGCATAACTTAGAATTCCATGAATACAGCTAACTTCCCCTGGCTGACGACGATTATTCTGTTGCCGATAGCGGCGTCACTACTAATTCCTATCTTGCCAGACAAAGACGGTAAAACCGTGCGCTGGTATTCCCTGATTGTAGGGTTAATTGATTTTGCACTGATTGTTTGTGCTTTTTACACCAGTTATGACTTCTCTAACCCAGATTTACAGTTAACAGAGAGTTATTCCTGGGTACCACAGCTAGATTTAAATTGGTCAGTAGGGGCAGATGGTTTATCGATGCCTCTAATTATTCTGACCGGCTTTATTACTACTCTGGCGATATTAGCAGCTTGGCCCGTCACTATGAAGCCCAAGCTATTTCACTTTCTCATTCTGGCGATGTATGGCGGACAAATAGCCGTATTTGCAGTCCAGGATATGCTGTTATTTTTCTTAGTATGGGAACTAGAATTAATTCCGGTTTACCTATTACTAGCAATTTGGGGCGGTAAAAAGCGTCATTACGCTGCCACCAAATTTATCTTGTATACAGCAGTCGGCTCCCTATTTATCTTGGTAGCTGCTTTAACCATGGCATTTTACGGCGATACGGTCACTTTTGATATGCGATCGCTCGGAGCGAAGGATTTTCCTCTCAATTTTGAATTGCTGATGTATGGGGCATTTTTCATTGCTTATGCAGTTAAATTACCAATCATTCCCCTACATACTTGGCTACCAGATGCCCATGGTGAAGCTACAGCACCAGTGCATATGTTACTGGCTGGTATTCTGCTGAAAATGGGCGGTTATGCCTTGATTCGTATGAATGCTCAGATGTTACCTAATGCCCATGCTTATGTGGCTCCAGCCTTAGTCATTTTGGGGGTAGTTAATATCATCTATGCTGCCCTGACATCTTTTGCACAGCGGAACCTGAAGCGGAAAATCGCTTATTCGTCAATTTCTCACATGGGTTTTGTCCTCATTGGTATTGCTTGCTTTACCGACTTGGGTTTAAGTGGTGCAGTATTACAGATGGTTTCCCATGGTTTAATTGGAGCAAGCTTATTCTTCCTAGTGGGTGCAACTTATGACCGTACACATACCCTGATGTTGGATGAGATGGGTGGTGTAGGTAAAAGAATGCAAAAGATTTTTGCGATGTTTACCACCTGTTCTATGGCTTCTTTGGCATTACCAGGAATGAGTGGTTTTGTTGCTGAGTTGATGATATTTGTAGGATTTGCTACCAGTGATGCTTACAGTTCTACTTTCAAAGTTATTGTTATCTTTTTAATGGCAGTAGGTGTAATATTAACTCCAATTTACCTACTTTCCATGCTAAGAGAGATTTTCTACGGCGAAGAGAACAAAGAGTTAGTATCTCATCAGAAGCTCATAGATGCTGAACCCCGGGAGGTATTTATTATTGCTTGCTTGCTAATTCCTATTATCGGTATTGGTTTATATCCTAAGATTTTGACCCAGATTTATGACTCTACAACAGTTCAGTTAACAGCACGTTTGCGAAGTTCTGTACCGACACTCGCACAGCGTCAGGAAGCACCTGCGGTCTCTATGGCTGCACCAGAAATTGGTAATTAGATATTGTTAATAAATCTGATGTTGCAATGCAATGTCTGTAAATTATATGAGGGCAGGTTTTATACCTGCTCTTTTTTTATACTCCTCTAGGAATTGAAATTATACCAATTCCGAAAAAGAATTGGGTAAATAAGTAGGTGGGCACTAATAAACTTATTTATGAACAGAGTGTAAAAAGACTGAAACCCTTGCGATTGCAACGTCGTACCTCCTTCTCTAAGAGGGAACACTCCGTGGACGCAATGACAGAGTAACTTACTAGAATCTCTTAATAATCGCGAAATTCATGGTCTTAATGAACTTGAATCTCTATCGTATTTTGATACAAACCTCGATGCAGGGGAGTTTCAATTGGACAATTTGATTTTTTCGGCAATAACAAAATACAAATTAATTGAACAATGTAATTCATAAATGATGAGTTTATAAAACGATCAGGAAGAAATGGTTTTTCAGACCCAACTTGCTAGTATTGAACCAATACAGGAGGAAGCAGTTATGGAAATTGTAACAAGCTGGCAGCGCAGAGGACGCGAAGAAGGACGCGAAGAAGGACGCGAAGAAGGAAGAGAACAGGGAAAAGAACAGGGAAGAGAAATAGAAGCACGTGCAATCGTTTTACGACTACTCTATCGTCGTGTTGGTGAGTTAAGTTTCCAGTTACAGGAACAGATTCAACAGCTATCAACATCAGAATTAGAAGACTTGGGTGAAGCTTTATTGGATTTTAATGCGATCGCCGATCTAGAAAATTGGTTAAGCAATAATAATGCTTAGTCTAAGTTTGAATTCTTACGTTTGAGCTGAATCAATAAAAAATAGGCATTGCTGAATCAAAATATGAATTAAAAATTATCGTCTATATAAAGAAGTTAAATTCAACGTTTCAATAGCGGTTTTGAGGATAATACAAAACTGTAAGCAAACATAATTCATTACTCAATTCAGTAGCACCAAAAAATAAATTAATATAATCTCAACAAGAACATTAGTACTATATAGACAGATCCCTTTTGAATGCGAATTAGCAATATACAGATGGGAACTATATGTATGTGGAAAATTATTCTGCGGTATAAAAATAATGAAAAAGATAACCGGAAAATATGAATATTAAATTAGGGTTTGGACAAATACCGAAACCACAGTATATTTTTGTGGGTAGGGAAAATGATTATTGTTGGTACACCCTTGTGGATGATCAGAAGATACCAATTTATGAGAAGGCTTTGACGGGAATTATTAAAAATATAGAACTGAACAGGAAAGTTGATACTTCATTTGGAGAAGCAGAAAAAACAGATTTACATATTTTGGCAGATAAACCTTATGTGGTGCGTTCGGGGAGTGATTCTTATTTTTCTAAAGGTTTGTTGTTATCCTTAGATGCTTTGAGTGTTGAACAGTTACGTCAACCGTTAACAGTTGTAGTTGAACCGGGAGATAAAAAAGTTGTTTTCTGCCAAATTTATAATCCAATCACTTATCGGTCTGTAGAAGTTAGCTGGAATGAGTACAAAGTAATTGATTGGGTAAGATTGGGTCAAAGGGTTAATTTTAAAATAGATAAAGCTGCTGAAGACCGATTTACACAAGCTACAAATCGTTATCTTATTTCTGAAGAGAGAAAGAACTCTGGAGAAGGAAGAAACTCTGGAGAAAGAAAGAGTTTGATAGCTCAGACAGATTTTTATTTGACTCAACTTAAGTGGAGTCAAAAGCAGGGAAGAGAGTTATTACAGCAAAAGTATGGTAAGCGATCGCGTCAACAGCTAAGCGATACAGAACTTCTTGATTTTATTGATTATCTGAGATTGCAACCCCAAATATCATAATTTTTTGTGTTTAGTTTAGTCTGTGATTAAAAAATAAAATACCTACTTGTTTAGAGGGTCTCCTTTCCGGTAATAGTCTGGGGGGAGTTTTTTTATGATTTAGAATTAGTGAGGTATAAATTGAGGAATATATAAATATCCTCAATATTTATTAAAATATCTACATTTTTTATGAGTACAGGACTTACGCAACGAAGATTTGTCATTGCGACCGAAACGGAGTGTAGGGAAGCATAAGCTCTATCGAGCAGACTACGTCAACGCAAGGTTTTTGCGATTACGTCGCTATCGCTCGT
>JBCCDM010000047.1:0-21501 GCA_039030795.1 Cyanobacteria bacterium P01_A01_bin.84 | reverse complement strand
GGATCATATAAGCTATTAAAAAAAATCTTCCTCAAGTATTATTATGTAATAAAAAACACAGATAAATAAAAAGAATACATATGATATTGGTATCAAATAAGATGGGAAACAATTCAGCCCCCTCTACGTCTAGATCGGGTTGTGAGTACAATATTATAGTCTGGTACTTGTAAGAGACAATTTTTACTATTATTTGACTAGACCACTAGTCCGTTAACTGGTATAAATTTACAGATATTTCCCTAGTCTGTATTATCTTCAAACCCAATTACTAAGGTTATTGGGAAAGTCAAGACATTTTTTTAAGGTGGTCAAGGGGGGACATTTTACAGGTTGTGCTTGTTCCTGGGTTATACCGCTTAAAAACTAGCATCTCATATACAAATCAACTTTATATGAGAAAACTTATATGAGAAAGCTGATTTACTTCCCATTGTCTTTCTGTGAAGGTATCCCACAAGTCTTTAAGCAGAAGATAAAATAAATATTTATGTAATTTATGTATAGTCATGCCCATAGCAGACCTTTATTCATTGCAACTAACCTGTCACTTTTCAGTAATAACCCTGGTGTGAATAGCTAATGAGTTCTTCCCAACCCCCTCAAAAGCCGCAAACTTTACTTGGTCAACTCACTCAAGCAGTACAAACAATTCAAGCTAGGGTTGATTTTTCCAAATTGGCACTGAAACCAAATGCGAGAGTTCCGGAATTATGGGTTCAAGATGCTGGATCGGATAAAGCGCAAAAATATCCACTTTTAGGCGATCGCTATTTGCTTGGTCGTAGTTCTAAATCCAGTGACATAATAGTCCGCAATCAAGTTGTTAGTCAGATTCACTTATCATTATCGCGGGATTCGACGCAACGCCAACCAGTTTTTACGATTAAGGACGAAAACTCTACAAACGGAATATATCGTGGTAAGCGACGGATAAATTCTCTAGAGTTGCGTCATGGGGATGTACTGACTTTAGGACCGCCAGAACTAGCAGCTTCTGTTCGCTTACAATATATAGACCCACCGCCATGGTATATGAAAGCTGGCACTTGGGCAGCTTATGGGGTGGGCGGTGTTAGTTCTCTGATTGTATTGGTAATAGGTATAGAATGGCTCAAGTTCAAAGTTAGACCTTTGCCAGGAGCAACAAGGGCACCTGTAGTCATCTACGCTCGTGATAGGGAAACTCCTTTACGTAAGCCAAGAAATACTCGTCATGTAGATAAGAAAAATTTATCAGAGTTTGGTCCCTATTTACCAAATGCTGTCATAGCTTCCGAAGATAGTCGCTATTACTGGCACTTTGGAGTAGACCCGCTAGGAGTAGCACGTGCTGTTTTAATCAATACTCGTAGTGGAGATGTACAGCAAGGAGCAAGTACAGTAACACAACAAGTAGCCCGTAGTTTATTTCGCGATTATGTCGGTAGACAAGACTCTTTGGGAAGAAAAGTTCGCGAAGCAATTGTTTCTTTAAAATTAGAAACTTTTTACAGTAAAAATAAAATTTTACTGACATATTTAAATAGAGTTTATTTAGGAGAAGATACTTACGGCTTTGAAGATGCTGGGCAATACTATTTTGATAAATCAGCTCAAGAGTTAACTTTATCAGAAGCTGCAACATTAGTAGCTATTTTACCTGCTCCTAACGGTTTTAATTTCTGTGGGGGTGCTGAAGGTAAAAGAAGAATAATTGCTTATCGCAACCGCGTTATTGAGCGGATGCAAGCTCAAGGTAAAGTAAAACTCCAAGAAGCTAATAGTGCTAGGCGATCGCCTGTAAGCATAAGTTCAAAGGTCTGCGAACAACAGTCCAATACAGTAGCACCATACTTTTATAGTTATGTATTTCAGGAATTAGAGTCAATTTTAGGTAAAGACCTCGCAACAGAAGGTAACTTTATTATTGAAACTCAATTAGATCCAAATATTCAGCAGAAAGCTGAAACAGCATTAAGCGATCACGTCAAAAATGCTGGTTCTAATTTCCGGTTTTCCCAAGGAGCAATGGTAACACTCGATTCTAGTACTGGTGCTATTTTAGCAATGGTAGGTGGTAGAAATTATGCTAACAGTCAATTTAATCGAGCTGTCCAAGCTAAAAGACAACCAGGTTCCACCTTTAAAATTTTTCCTTATACAGCAGCAATAGAAAAAAATATTTCTACAGGTGCAACTTTTGCTTGTACTTCTTTTGTGTGGCAAGGTTTTAGATATAAACCCTGTCGGACTGGAACTAGTAGTTTAAGTTTAGCTCGCGGATTAGCTCTTTCGGAAAATCCTATTGCTTTACGTTTAGCTAGAAGAATCGGACTAAATACGGTCGTAGATATGGCTCGTCGTTTGGGAGTTCGTTCCCAACTCAACCCAGTTCCTGGTTTGGTTTTAGGGCAGAGTGAAGTTAATGTGTTAGAAATGACTGGAGCATTCGCTGCTATTAATAACGGTGGATTATGGAATCGTCCCCATGCTATTAGCAGAATTTTAGATAGTAGTGACTGTAGCGATCGCAATAATCTTAAATCTTGTCGAGTTATCTATTCTTTCGATCAAGAGCAAGATTCTAATAAAAGGGTCTTGAGGACTCAAGTTGCTAATACAATGAAAAACTTACTACAACAAGTCGTTACTAGCGGTACCGGACGCAGCGCTGCAATAGGATTTGGTGAAGGGGGTAAAACAGGAACGACAGATAGAAACGTAGATTTATGGTATATAGGTTTTGTCCCCAATCGTAAATTAGCAACAGGAATTTGGTTAGGAAACGATAATAATTCCCCAACTTTAGGTAGCAGTGCTCAAGCTGCTCAGTTATGGGGAACTTTTATGGGTAGAGTTGTTCGATAAAGGGTAATTGGTCAGGGGAATTCTTCTTTTCTGTTGGAATTAAGGGTCTTATTAAATCCCATTCAACATCTGAAATATCTGTGGGTTAAGGTTTTTGATTCATTTTACCCTAATTTATACAGCACTACTGTTTCTTTTACAGTAAGTGTATTGGGAAACGATTGCGATCGCCTTCATTTTTTATTTATAAACACCTTCTAAGCACTCAACTTATAAAGGTAAAAGAGTCAAACGCGGATTATTCCGTAGTCAATCGGGAATATTGATTAATGCTGATTGCAATGGAAGCGGAAATATCATCAGAAAAGCAGTCCCCAATACTTTTGTTGAGGGGATACAGGGGGTTGTAGTTCTCCCAGTGAGGATTACTCCTCACAAATAAGTTCTATAGTTGATGTCATATTTGACTATAAAATTTGTAACTATACCTACCCTACAGAAATGTCTTAGCCATTAATTAGAGCTTGCTCAAAGAAAGTGAAAGTATTGCCAGATAAAGGTAATACAAAGTTTTTTCACCAAAAAAGTGCAAGATTATTGACTGCATTGGTCTAACATCCCTGCACTTACTATCTTTTAGTCAGGAGCTTACTTACATCCTTAATCAATTAATTAAAAATTACCTATTCTCTTAAAAGTATTTGAATTGTATTTTAATTGTGAATTTTAAATTGTTTCGGTAAAGTGAGAAAATAGAATTTCCTTAACTTCTTGATTCCTCCCCTATTATCTGTATTAATGATTCTGGATTAATGATTCTGGATACTAATTCAGATAGAAGGAAAAATATTAATTTAGTTAATATCCCCGCCATGGTTCTACTTCTACCGTATCGTTAGGCTTAAACTTTACTAAAAAGTGAGCCATAGGTTCTTGATCGCTGAGGCTTGGTAAAACTAAGTTATTATCTTTTTTAAACATTTCCTGTACAGGTGTTTCCTGTAAGTAGTTGTATGCAGCTTGGTTTAATCGCTCTACATCTTTGATTTTGCCTTCTTCATTGACTGCCACTCTATATTTCAAAACCGTTTTATAAGTCGGAGTTGTACTAGCTTGGTTTTGACGAACAGCTTCCGCTAATTTTTGTCTTAATTCTTGAATCTTATCAGAGTTGGTAATTCTTTCTCCAAATACTTCTAACTTTCCCGTAGAACCGTTCCAAGGACTAACTTGTAACTCCTTATTACGAGTAAATACAATTCGGAACTGACCTATTGGTTCCTTGTCGGCTAAAGGTTTTGTGGCTGGATTGTAAAGTAGTTTTGGTAAAGGTGTTTTTTCTTCTAACTCCTTATTTGCTTTTTTATTGATTGATTCGTAACCAACAATTGAACCATCTGAAGCTACACCAACGCGATAAATTAAATCTTGGTTAATTTGCGAGCGATTTACCCAGTTTTTATTAAGTTCGTTATAAACTCTACGCTTTAAAACGTGTAATTGAGATGCTTCGGTTATTTCTGTTCCTTCATTTAAGAGAACTTGTAAATCTTTAACTTGAGGAGTTCGTGTTGATGCTGCTTGATTTGTATTATTAGTATTCGGACTAGTTGTAGCAGAAGAATTAGGAGTTTGAAGAGCCTTACTTGCAGAACTAACCTCCTTACTTTCTTCAGGTTTTGGAGTTGTTAACTCTGGAATTGGCATTAAACCAAATGCGATCGCTGCTGCTGCAACACTTGCTGCCCCTACAGTGGCTGGTACTGCTTCTTTTATTAAAATCTCGTGATTACTACCATAGCGCCTAGCTACAGGTTGTAATGAGAGGGTTAATTCTGGTAAAGTTTGTGTATCAGCAAAAAATTGATCTATTGCCTCTACCAAATCAAATAGCTGTACGGTATTTAAATTCATTTCTAAAGCAGATTTTTCATTGTTTGTTGCCAAATCTTGCTCTGGAATTTCTGAATTAACAATAATTTTGTGATGGTTATCGCTTACTTTTTCAAAAGATACTAGTTCAGTGTCTGAACTATGAGCTTCAGGATTGGGTATATTACTCAAGAATTCTTGAGCATAAGCACTAACAGATCGAACTAAACTCTCGAAAAATTCTCGTCCTCCAGCTAGAGATTTCTCATAGCCAGCAATCTTGCATTCTGCGTTTACTAATATTGATAATTCTGGACGCAAATCCTGAACTTGAACTGTTTTGGTGGCGGCACTTAATCCTTCTAGAAGAAGCGTGCAGTTGGGCAAACTATATTTACGTTGAATATTCATTTTGTTTCGATTGATTAAAATGGCAGTACTGATATATTAGTTAACAATAAACACATTACATTCTTAGGTTCCTAAGGAGTAGAGATGTTTTTTTGACTAACATAAGAAAAAATGTTATTTTTTATGACTTTCCTTTACTCTTGTAAAATAAAATGTTAATCTACCTCGCCATCAAATAGGCTAATCCAAAATCTTTGCATCCCTGATGTACCAGTACAAAATAATAATTGTCCTAGCAAATTCATTGCTAACTCATCTAAATTATCATCAGAAGTTAAGGATAGTAAGCCAGAACGTCGGGGATTCATTCGACTCTTAAAATGTGCTCTAAATCTTTCTAGATAATTGGAAAGACGCAAATTTTGCTCTAATGGTATTTGTTTCTCATTTAGTTGCTGATATATCATCAATAACTGACGAATCACAACAGTTAATCTCCTGGCTAAATAACAAGCAATGACTACTAAAGCTTTTGCTTCAGTTATACTAAGAGGACGACGAATATGAGCACGACGCATAGGGTTAGTGCTGCGCAATCGCCACAAATTTACCCTATCTCGAATAATTACTTTTAAATCTAATTCTTGAGCAAATGCCAATATCGCTTCGGAACCACCCAACTCTAAAGCTTCAATTGCTAGTAGAATTAAGTCGATTTGTACCCTTGTTTTTCTGGGACAATTTTGTCCTTCAATAGCAGGATCTGGTAAAGCATCTAAAATCATTGGCAAGGATTCAGAAGCTGAAGGACTATTAGAAGGCGTTAAACTAGCGGAGACACTCATTTTATAGATACCTTGGACGGCAACAACAGAATTGAACAATTAAAATTTAAGATTAATTAGCCAAATTATAAAATTAGGCAATGACAATTTAAAACACTGCCTGATATATACATTACTTACCTTATCTACTTAAAGTTTTCCGTATACTGAAATTTTTATTTTCCGATACATTTTTGTAACAAGCTATATACCCACTTTCTTAGCTTGATTTAGATTCTCATAATCGTCAATGGCATAAAAACCCAGAACACGATATATCAAGCGTATGACATTATAGTGTACGATTCATTTTTGTATATGAGAGGATAACACCACTATTTTTTCTAAAATTTGGTGAGATAGATAGTAATAGTATTAGTAAAATCTAGTTTTTGCGGACTAATATTTATGGATTTAAAGTTCCTGATTCGTGACATTCCTGATTTTCCTAAACCAGGAGTTTTATTTAGAGATATTACTACATTGCTGCGGGATCCTAAAGGATTAAGCTATACGATAGACTTATTTGCTCAAAAGTTTCAATCAGCAGAATTTCCGATAGATTATGTAATGGGGATAGAATCTCGTGGTTTTTTATTCGGAACACCACTAGCTTACAAATTAGATGTTGGTTTTGTTCCTGTCCGCAAAAAAGGAAAATTACCTGGCTCTGTTCACTCTGTAGAATATGCATTAGAGTATGGTACAGATTGTTTAGAAGTTCATCAAGATGCTTTACCTGAAGGTAGTCGGGTGGTAATTGTAGATGATTTAATTGCAACTGGAGGGACTGCTGCTGCAACTGCACAACTCGTGCAAAAAATTGGCTGCGAACTTTTAGGGTTTGGATTTATTGTTGAGCTACAAGATTTGCAAGGACGAGATAAATTACCAGATGTACCGATTGTTACTCTGGTAGAATATTGAATTTGGTAAAGGTTCATTAGTAAAACATTTGCGGTGGATAGTTTTCCCAATATTAAGCCTTTGTGTTTTAACCAGAGATAATTTTTAGTGTAGGGGTGAAAAGGACAGGGAGTAGAGAAGTCTCCCAGTCCTAATTCTATCTGTTCTCTGAATTATAAAATTTTAAGTTTTCATAATATCTATGACCAAAAAATAAGAGAATATAAGCTCTATTACTTACTGATATTGATGTGAATTTTGAATTTTGAATTTTTAACTTTTTTGGTGCAGATCCCGGTTCACCTTAGAAAAACATAGTGAATTGCTCGATTGTGGAGATTATTCTCTTTATTGTAACAACTAATTAACTTCTAGGGATTCCACGGCTTTTTTTATTTTTGATTCGGAGCGAAACGACGTGACTACTACATCTAGAAATACTCAAAGCGTCAATAGTAATTTTTTCACTAGTTTATTAACAAATGATACTTTTCTTTACATTGTTAAGCGAATTTTACAAGCCCTGTTAACTATATTTCTCGCTTCGGCACTATGCTTTTTTATCATGAAATTAGCACCAGGGGATTATATCGATACTCTGCGACAAAACCCAACAATTTCACCAGAAAGAATTGAGGAAATAAGGCAGAAGTTTGGTTTCGACAAACCTGAATGGATGCAGTATCTACTTTGGCTAAAAAATATTCTTACCAAAGGTGATTTTGGTGAGAGCATTCGTCTTAAGCGTTCTGTAGCGTCATTGATGTGGGAACGGGTACCCGCAACATTGTTATTGGCAGTCGCTTCTCTATTTTTTACTTGGGCGATCGCGATTCCTTTGGGAATTATTGCTGCTGTTAACCAAAATCGTTGGGGCGATCGCATACTACAAGTTCTTAGTTATGCAGGACAGGGTTTTCCCAGTTTTATTACGGCTCTTTTGTTACTTATTTTTGCTCAAGTAACCGCTCCTATTTTTCCTGTCGGGGGGATGACTAGCATTAGTCATGCAGAGCTTTCCCCAATCGGAAAATTCTTGGATATTGCTTGGCATATGATTTTACCTACAATTGCTCTGAGTATTACCAGTTTTGCAGGTTTGCAACGTATTACTCGCGGTCAAATGTTGGATGTGCTGCGTCAAGATTATATTAGAACAGCTAGAGCAAAAGGGCTGCCTGAAAATCGTGTCATCTACGTTCATGCTTTACGTAATGCAATTAACCCTTTAATTACTATTTTAGGTTTTGAACTGGCAAGCTTATTAGGTGGAGCCTTTATTGCTGAATTCTTTTTTAACTGGCCAGGTTTAGGTCAATTAACTTTACAGGCAGTCATAGCAAAAGATGAATTTTTGGTTATGGCAAGTCTGGTAGTCAGTGCAGTACTTCTGATGGTTGGTAATTTAATTGCAGACCTTTTATTAAAAGTTGCAGACCCGCGTATTAGTTTAGATAATGAATCTTAGTAATTGGTAATTGGTAATGGTGAATTGGTGATTTCCCTGATTGGAGAAAAGTTGACAATGAGAGGAGGGAATAAAACACAGAGCATTCCCCTCTTTTCTTAGTCTCTCGCTAGTCTTTTATCATTTTGTGAGTGGAGAAGACCTAATCTTAGCGATCGCAAATTAGGGATGACGGTAAACTTCTAACTAAGCACTATTAATTTAAAATTGATAATTTGTGGAAACTTATTATTTATTACGTTCTCAAACAGATGGTCGCTATCTCGCAGCTTTGCTTGAGGAGAGAGGATCTGGTTATCTACTAATATTCCAGGAACACGCCGATGCTTTGAGCTATATTAATACACACGCTCAAGATGCAGCTAATCGCTTTGCTGTAGAATCTTCAACTAGAAGTCGTCTCGGAGAATTGATTAAGCGTTGGGGCTTTAGTGGTGTTGGTATAGTTTCCGACCCTCTAATACCAAAAATTGAATTTTTAAAACATACTAGTGGTAATCCTTAATAAAGCCCTGCCTTGTTATTCATCCCATTATTACACTGAGTATCTTGTAAGAAGAATAGATAAAAAATAAAAATCTGAAGAAAACTACTTACTCTTATTTAAAAGATACTGAATGCTACTTTTTGACTTATAATTCACCACCCCCTCAATCTATGCTCTGAAATACCCCTTTCTTATAATTTAAATGAGAAGGGGGTAATGTTTTTCGTAGATGATAGTGCTTCTGTAGGTTGGAGTTTGTTGGTACTCAATTTTTCATTGAGACTGCTTCCTTTCCTACACAGTTACTTCTTCTAAAATCAATTTTGAGCGCTTCAAAGACTCTGACATTGGTATCGGGTAATCCCCTGTAAAACAAGCAGAACAAAAACTATTAGGATCTTCTTGAGTTGCTTGTAACATTCCCTCCCAACTAAGATAAGCCAGACTATCTACTTCTAATTGTCTGGCAATCTCTGTGACTGGGGTAGTTGCAGCAATCAGTTGTTCTTGAGAATCGGTATCAATACCGTAAAAACAAGGGTGAGTCACTGGAGGGGAAGATATGCGCATATGTACTTCAGTTGCACCAGCATTATGAAGCATTTTCACTAATTTACGACTAGTAGTTCCCCGAACAATGGAGTCATCTACAATTACTACTCTTTTACCTAATAATACGTCTTTTAGCGGGTTAAGCTTCATGCGGATACCGGATTCGCGCATATTTTGGGTTGGTTGAATAAAGGTACGTCCAACATAACGATTTTTAATCAGCCCTTCTGCATAAGGAATTCCTGAAGCTTGAGAAAAACCGATTGCAGCAGGTATACCGGAATCAGGAACACCAAAGACAACATCAGCTTCAACTAATGATTCTTTTGCTAACTGTTTTCCCAAGCGTAGACGATAGCTGTAAAGTGTCTCTTCATTTACCATGCTATCTGGACGGGCAAAGTAGATCATCTCAAATATGCATAGCTTTCGTTCAGCTTCAGCACTCCACTGATGAGATTTTAAACCATTGTCGTCAATCCAAACTAATTCTCCAGGTTTCACATTTCGCAAATACTCAGCTCCAATGATATCCAAGCCACAAGTTTCTGACGATAAGGCATAACGGATGGAACCACTGTGTAAAGTACCTATAACTAAAGGACGAATACCATTAGGATCGCGGATACCCATTACACCTACGGGAGTACCTAATACTAAACTAAATGCTCCTTTGCAACGCTTTAAAGCCTTTTTCGTTCCTTCTATCCAGCCATAACCTGCATCAATTTCTTGAGCGATCGCAAATGCAATCATTTCTGAGTCAGTTGTAGTAATCAGATTACATTTATCTTGTAATAATTCCTCTCGCAATTCTAAGGCATTGACTAAATTGCCATTATGTGCAAGAGAAAGAGAACCTAGGCGAGTTTCAACTACTGCTGGCTGAGCGTTGACCCTATGACTTGACCCAGTAGTGGAATAACGAGTATGACCAATACCTAGGCTTCCTGGCAATTGATTTAAAATATTTTCATTGAAAACCTGGGATACCAATCCCATATCTTTATGTAAATGTATTTTACCATTTTCATAAGTCGCGATTCCTGCCGATTCTTGACCCCGATGTTGTAAAGCATATAGCCCAAAGTAGGTAAGTTTAGCTACATTTTCTCCTGGTGCATAGATGCCGAAAACACCACAAGCTTCTTCTGGCTTGTCAAGGTGTTCTTGAGAATGCTTGATTGATTTGTCTGTGGGAATAGAGAAATGGTTGGCGCTCATGCTAGCTATGCTCCTGGTGAGGCTGTCAAGTCACTGTTAACGCTGTACGGAATTCCTGCATATTCTAAGAGAACTCCTAGGGATAAAAAATTCAAAATTCTTAAATGCTTATCAAATGCTTATTTAATAGGCTTCTTATTGATTTTGAATGATTCATTTTTTATTTTTCGATTAGGGTAACGAGATAACACCGTTACACTGTCTCAACCCCTAGTGTTTCTTTTGGCAAGAAGTTAAACCTACCCCTACTGCTTAAAATATTTAGTAGGATTGTTCAAATAGACAGTCGAAAATATTAAGAAAATCTTAACTATCTATTAAAAACAGTATCGCAATCGTGGTACCAATACATCAAAGATTATGTATTTATTTTAAGAAAAGTTTAGAGACTAACACTTGGGTTGGGAAAATAAATTTTAGCTTTCAGCTTTTAACTTCTAGCTTTTTAGGTGATAAGGTTCCAATTTTCCACCCTTCAGATTTTTCAGCCCTATAGCTAATAGCTCTCTTAATGGCTAAAGCAAAAATTTCCAATTCCTTAAGTTTGAGTATTAGTGAAGTTAACAGCAAGTCTGTTTGCAATAGCATTTTTATAGCGATCGCTCATCTGCTCGATATTAACTTCAAGTAAAGTGGCATCGTCATTGTGTAAAATACGTAAACCTGTATCGTAGTTCCCAACTTTTCCTAACTGTTGCCAATTACCACTCAGATTTTCTTGTAAGTAATTTTCCCACTCTTGTTGTTTTTCAGGAGACACGGAAACAATAATTCTAGCCCCGCCTTCGCCAAATAGAATTTCATCCCAACGAGATGCAGAATTATTAGGGCTGGGTAAGTAAATTTGAGCGCCTAATTGATTACCAATACATGACTCAGCTAAGGTTACTGCTAAACCACCTTCCGCACAGTCATGTGCGGAGCTTATTAAGCCATTACGAATTCCTTGGCGACAGGTTTTCTGAACGCAAAGTTCTAGATTAAAATCTACTTGGGGAGGTTTTCCGGCAATTATGCCATGAATGGTAGCTAAGTATTCTGATGCCCCCAATCCCAATTCACAAGTAGTTGGTGAACCTAAAAGATAGATGATATCCCCTTCATTTTGCCAGGATGCAGAGCAAATAAAATCTAAGTCCGGAATTAGCCCTACCATTCCCACTACGGGTGTTGGGTAAATTGCTTGAGGATTACCTTCATTATCAAGAGTTTCGTTATAAAGAGAAACATTCCCACCTGTTACAGGAGTGTTAAATTCACTACAAGCTTTAGATAAGCCACGACACGCTTCAGATAGCTGCCAGTATCCAATAGGTTTTTCTGGACTACCAAAATTTAAATTATCTGTGACAGCTACTGGTTGTGCCCCTACACAGCTAAGGTTTCTTGCTGCTTCAGCAACAACAGCCCTGGCACCTTCATACGGGTCGAGGTAAACATAACGAGAATTACAATCAACTGTCGCTGCTACCCCTTGTTTGTGAAATTGATTATTATCCTCATCTTGGTTTTTTATGGTCTCTGTTTTTTCGAGGGGTCTTAACCTGACAACGGCAGCATCTGCCCCACCAGGGAAAAATACTGTATTATTTTGTACTTGATGATCGTATTGTCGAAATACCCAATTTTTAGAAGCAATACTAGGGGTATCGAGCAAAGCAAATAAAATATCACTCCATTTATGGTACCCATCTGCAATTTCAATTCCTGATTCGGTACATTCAGGGAGACTTAGAGATGACCATTCCCAAGCTTGACGTGCATATTCTGGAGGTTCTGCCAAAACTTCTCGTTCGTACAAAGGTGTATTCTCAGCTAAAGCATCAGCAGGGATTTCAGCAGCGATTTCATTCTGGAAAAGAATTCTGACGATAGGTTCTTCAATTACCTCTCCTGCGACAACAGCATGAAGACCCCAGCGTTGAAAAATATCAATTAATTCCTGTTCTTTGCCTTTTTGGGCAACAAATAGCATTCTTTCCTGAGATTCTGAGAGCAAATACTCATAAGGAATCATTTCATACTCTCGTGCCGGAACCTTATCTAAATCAAACTGAATTCCTATACCACCTTTGGCAGCCATCTCAGAGGTAGAACAGGTAATACCTGCTGCTCCCATATCTTGTGCTGCCACCACTGCACCTGTTTTAAATGCTTCCAGACAAGCTTCAATTAAAGACTTTTCTAAAAATGGATCGCCAACTTGAACTGCTGGACGATCATCTACAGATGATGGACTGAGTTCTGCACTCGCAAAACTAGCCCCTCCCATACCATCTCTTCCTGTGGTGGAACCAACATAAAGTACCGGATTACCAACTCCAGATGCACCAGATTTAACAATCTCTGGGGTTTCCATCAATCCTAATGCCATTACATTGACTAAAGGATTGCCAGAATAAGCATTATCAAAATAAACTTCTCCGCCAACTGTTGGTACTCCTACACTATTTCCATAATGGGATATACCTGCAACTACTCCTTGAAATAGTCTTTGAGTTTTCCCATCTTCTAAAGAACCAAACCGTAGAGAGTTTAGTAGGGCAATAGGACGGGCACCCATAGTAAATATATCTCGGAGAATTCCTCCGACCCCAGTTGCAGCACCTTGAAATGGTTCAACTGCCGAGGGGTGATTGTGAGATTCAATCTTAAATGCTAATTGCAAGCCGTCATCTAAATCTACAACACCAGCATTTTCTCCTGGTCCTACAAGAATCCTTTCTCCTGTAGTCGGAAATTGCTTTAATAGGGGTCGTGAATTTTTATAGCAACAATGTTCAGACCACATCACCCCAAACATTCCTAATTCAGCTTTATTGGGATGACGACCTAAACGTCGGGTTATTTCTTCATATTCTTGGGGTTTAATCCCTTCTGTTGCTATTTCTTTAGGGGAACAAGGAGGATTAGAGGAAACTGTCATGGCAGTGGTGCACAGAGGAAACAAAAGGGTAAAGAATTATTTTATCTATTTACCGGGGTACATATGCATTTTTTTTGCTCTTAATAATTTTTTTTGCATTGTTTACAACTATGGGGAAATTAAGCTTTTGCTGCTTAATGTTTCCTTACACAAGACCTAGTTAGGGAGAAAAATAAGTAAAAACACTTAATGAGTTTATTCTACAATTCCAAATTTATTGACAGTGGGATCTTCTTATATTGCTATAATCTCCAGAATATTCTAGGAATAAAACAATAAAACAATAAGAAGATAATTTCAAATTTAGGTTGTAACTTCACACACATGAAGACCAATTTTAATAAAATTTATTTATAATAGAGTTTAAATTTTCCGATTAGATATTTTGAGATAGTTGTAGAACTAGTGGGTCTTTAATCAAGTGTTTTAATCAACTTGAAGTAAAAGCCCATACATACAGGTTTCAGACTAAATCCCTGTGATGATAATCACAAATAATAATGATTAAGATCGTATTCCCAATTTGGCTAAATCCGCATAATTAGAGATAACTGAACTCTAGCCGAGTCATTAATAGGGAACACACTAATTGCCGACAGCCTTCCACCAAGGTCTGTCGGTTTTTTATATTAACTGAGAATTGGCAAATAGAAAAGTTAAGAACCCACATTCAATAATATTAAAAAAGTTGACTAGGACGTTTTTCCTTTGTCACGTAAGGCTTGTAAGATTTTCTGTTAAGAAAAATCAATTGGTAAAAGAGTAAGAATAATTGTAGCTTGGGTAGAGCGATGACATATAAGTGTCCCCTGAAAGGAATCGCGTAATCCAACACAATCAATAGGAAAGTTGGGTTACTCTCTAAAAAACCAAACGTCACTTCCATGAGGAATTACCCCTCATAACCTAGTAAATCCCCAGCCTCGGCTACTTCTACTTTTGAAGCTTAAGTGAACCTTATTGATCTATAACACTTATAACTCTGAGCAAGCTATAGATGATGAGTTGCCTTCCAATAAATTTCCCCTCAATTGGTTGATTACTTGACAATGAGCCAGAGTTGCAACCATTTGAGGGGATAGTGAATTCAAATTTCAGTTATAAATGGTAATTTCTCAAATCTTTCCCTGACAAGGGATAGCCTAGGGAACGACTTAAGTTTTAACCTATCACTAATCCATCAAGGCTAGTGATTAAGACATTGCCTGAATGATGTAATCAAAATATGGAGCTGCTGCTTGAGCATCTTCCTTACTCAGCAACTCTAAGGATGATTGTTTTAACCCCCTGATTGCTTCTGCCATCCCACCAACAGGAACACCTAAAGAGTTATACATTTCTCGGACACCAATAATACCAATTTCTTCAATTGGTTTAATATTGCCAGCAAGTACACCATAAGTAACTAGACGTAGATACCACCCATAGTCACGGATACACTGGTTACGTTCCCGTTGCCCATATGCATTTCCACCAGGTGCAATATAGTCAGGACGCTTTTGCCATAATATCTTAGTAGCTCTATCTACTATCTTTTTTTGGTTTTCAGATAGAGTAGTGGCAATTCTTACTCGTTGTTCTCCGGTTCGCAAATATTCTTCAATGCTCTTAAGTTCGCCACTGCTGGGGTAACGCAGTTCGTCATCAGCTTTGAGAATAACTTGGCTTACTACTGTCATGGTTATTTTTAATCAGGTAAATAGTTATTATTTGCTAGTTTAGCTACTCTGAGGGGCATAAGGGAATAGTTATCACTGAACAGTTATTAGTTATTAATGACCTATAATCAGCTGACCAGTCTACCGATATATATTGGAATTATTAGTTTTCTTACTTCCAACTAAAAACTAACAACCAATAATTTATTATGTAGTGATGACTGAAAATATATGGAAGCAGGGCGATTTAATTGAAGTTGAGATTATTGATTTAAGTGATTCGGGAGATGGTGTTGGTAGATATGGAAGCACAGACCGAGGAAATGTAGTGTTTGTTCCTGATACTGCGATCGGCGATCGCATTCTTGCACGTTTAGTTAAAGTGAAACCACGATATGCTTACGGTAACTTAGTAGAGCTAAGAAAACCATCTCCTGAACGTATTCGTCCTCATTGTATCGTGGCTGATAAATGCGGGGGTTGCCAATGGCAGCATATTGATTATCAGTTTCAGTTAGCTGCTAAACGTAATCAGGTTATTCAGGCTTTAGAACGGATTGGTGGTTTTGTAAACCCACTTGTAGACCCGGTTGTAAATGGTTCTGATTCTTTAGGTTATCGCAATAAGGTTACTTATCCTGTAGGTAAGTCACAGACAGGGGAAGCGATCGCAGGTTACTACCAAAAAGGTACTCACAAACTTATTAATCTCAATCAATGTCCCGTGCAAGACCAAAGATTAACTTCTTTGCTAAAACAGGTGAAGCACGACATCAGAAAACAAGGTTGGCAACCATATGATGAAAAAACTCACCAAGGACAAATTCGTCATATTGGTTTACGCATTGGTCGTCGGACTGGTGAAATATTATTAACTTTAGTGACAAAGTCTTTAAGCATACCAGGAATTACAGAACAGGCACAAGAGTGGTTAGACCACTATCCCCCATTAGTAGGGGTAGTGTTAAACCAGAATGACGATCGCACAAATGTAATTTTTGGCTCTAACTCCAAATGTATTGCAGGTCGTCCATACCTGCAAGAAGTTTTTGCGGGTCTGAATTTCCAGGTGCGATCGCATACTTTTTTTCAGGTGTGTACAGAAACTGCTGAGGCTTTAGTACAAATTATTAAATCTGAATTGAATTTGCAAAAATCCTCAGTAATTCTAGATGCCTATTGTGGCATTGGAACTTTGACTTTGCCACTAGCAAAACAAGTAAAAGAAGCAATAGGTTTAGAAATGCAGGCAGAAGCTGTAGAACAGGCTAAAATAAATGCTCAATTAAATAACATTAATAATGTTACTTTTAAAACGGGCAAGGTAGAAGAATTACTGTCTACAATAGAAGTGAAACCAGATGTAGTTTTACTAGATCCACCACGTAAAGGATGCGAAGAAATTGTTATTAAAAATCTACTCAAATCCAAACCATCAACAATCGTCTATGTTAGCTGCAAAGCTGCAACTCTTGCCCGAGATTTGAAATTACTTTGTCAAAATGGAGTATACAAAATTACTCGCTTACAGCCAGCAGACTTCTTTCCTCAAACATCTCATGTGGAAGTTGTAGCCTTTCTTGTGTTATCACCGGAATAACGATAGTAGTAAGTATGCAAACAAATGCTGAAATTTTAAATTTGTAGTCTAGTGCATAGTAAAAATGCTAAAATTGAATTAATCTAAGAATATGATTAGTTTTGAGCAAATAAATTAAAAGTGTATCGGCTTAGTAAAGATTATGAACTTAGTTGTTTAAATTACAAATCAGTATATTTTTTAAGGAGTGTAAAAATACTCTTTAAGAATTAAATACAAGACTAAATACTAGTTATTTGTTTGCAGATTTTTGTATCTATTAAATTTAAATATGATTTGTTAACAATCTAGATTAATAATCAAAAGCCTATGCAGCGTAAGTGATTTCAATATTAAATTGTCAATTAGTTTAAGTTAATAACCTTGAAGGTAATAGGATCACCTCAACTTTTATCAGGGTGCCTGTGACAGCTTGCCTGATGTCTAGCCAACTCTGAAAGCTACGGGGTTTCTCTTGTGATTACGATCTCGCTTCGTCCAGTTGGACGCAACTGGGGCACCATTAGTTTTGCCTCAACACTTTATTTATGTCCAATACTAGATTTACTATTGGCAGAAATACCAACAAAAATGCAAGCTGAACTGCGTTTAGGGCTTCAAGAAGCATTAGTAAATGCAGCCAAGCATGGAAATCATTTAGACCCAGGAAAAAAGGTGGTTGTTCGTTTCTCGTTGATAGACAACCAATATTGGTGGATAATATCAGATCAAGGTTGCGGTTTCGATCCCGACTGTGATTGCGATGCCGACCCAGATGAATATTTACCACCAGATGAGTCAGAAAATGGTCGTGGTTTGAGTATTCTTCACCATATTTTTGACCAAGTTGAATGGAATCGTAAAGGTACAGAATTAAGGCTTTGCAAACATTTAGAAACAAGATCGAGGATACCTTTACTAAGGTAGTTAGTAAAAGGGTAGTTAGGAAAAGTAATTATCCGTAGCTTTTACCTAGTTAAAAATTTGTACTCTAACCTTAGTTTGGCAAAAAGTTAATCGGTCAGAGCCTGAATGGCTTAACCAACGTCATAAGGTTGATACGGGAGCAAAATCAAGTAACCCTAATTATAGGATTTCAGCTTATCCTGGAGAATGGTTACTATTGTACTGGCTGCTACTGAGTACTTTAAGCAGTATAGGAAAACAAATCAACCCCAGTGGGCTAAAATGTTTAGCCCACTCAAGTAGTTAGAATGCAATAAATGTAAACTTATCAGAAGTATATTGTAGAAAAATTTAAATTACTTGACATTCTTATTTATCTTTTGAACAGGATTTTTAAGAATTATTTTTCTGCCCATGTGTAGGACATGGAGGGGCGCTGATAGATTTATTTAACCAACTAGTAGCTTGCTCAAGTCTGGGTAATGCTTCTTGTGGGCTATCTTTAAGTAAGAAAACCAAAGCAGCGATCGCTTGTTCGGTAGCGCGAACTTTACGGTTAGACTTAAGACGATGCCATTGAGATGGAGAAATACTGAGTCTATCCATTAAAGCTTGAGCTAATTCTAGTGTCGTAAATTCATCAAGCTGTTTGGTTTCAGGGACTTGGGCTGATTGAGGCATGATATTAGTAGAGAATAAAATAACTGTAGCAAAAATTCAGAATTGGTAAGATTAAGCGCCTAGTGAGACGGATAGGAAATTAGGAATAATCTTATTCTAATAAGAAATTTAGTCTTTGAAGCGGATTAGTTCTGCACCGGGAACTAGATTAAAAAACTCAACAAAGTAGCTTTTGCAACATATCTTGTTTATACTGGTTGGCGATTAATGACGAGTAATAGCTAAGAAATAATTGATACTCTGATGAGTTCAGATCAACCAGAACCAGACTTTGAAGAAGAACTGCGATCGCTTGAGGAAGAATTTACTGCACTCAAGGAACGTTACAATCAAGTGCAAAAAGATAAATCTCTGCAAGCTGAGTTACAGCAGCGCTGCCAAGAAGTAAGTAACAATCAGTCACCGGGGATGAAAACCGAGTTAAAACATCTTAAAGAACAGCTAGAAACACTAGAAATTAATCTAGAAAGTCAACTATTCTCTTGGAACAGTCTAAAAAAACCTTTTTGGCAAGCAATCCGCTTTGGCGGTTTGGGGGTTATTATAGGCTGGATTTTAAAATCTTATGCTGGATAGTTATGATTGATAAGAGAATAGCAGAAATATTACGTAGTTCTCAGCCTGATGAGCTTGTGACAGTTAAAGGTTGGGTAAGAACCAAGCGGGAATTAAAAGGATTTTCTTTTATAGAAATTAATGATGGTTCGTCTTTGGCAAGCATACAAGTTGTACTTAACCAAGATACAGAAAACTATGAAAGTATTCTCAAAAAGTTAAATACTGGTGCTTCCGTAGAAGTTGAGGGAGTAGTCGTAACATCCCAGGGAAAAGGACAGCGTATTGAAATAAAAGCTAAGACAGTCAAAGTTTACGGTGAAGCCGATCCCGAAACTTATCCCCTACAGAAAAAACGTCACTCTTTTGAATTTTTACGTACTATTGGACATTTACGAGGTCGTACTAACTCCTTGGGCGCGGTATTTAGGGTGAGAAATGCCTGTTCTCATGCTATTCACCAATTTTTTCAAGAACGTGGCTTTCTATGGGCACATACACCCATTATTACAGCCAGTGACTGTGAAGGTGCAGGGGAACTTTTTAGCGTCACGAATTTAGACCTAAAGAACATCCCCCGCGATGACAAACAGCAAATCGACTACAGCCAAGACTTTTTTGGTAAACCCACATATCTAACTGTTAGCGGACAGTTAGAAGCTGAAGTCATGGCTATGACATTTAGTAACGTTTATACATTTGGTCCCACTTTTCGTGCGGAAAATTCCAACACTTCCCGACACCTCGCGGAATTTTGGATGGTCGAACCAGAAATGGCTTTTTGCGACCTGAAAGAAGATATGGATTTAGCAGAAGAGTTCCTTAAATATATTTTCCACTATGTTATGGAAAACTGTCGCGAAGATATGGAATTTTTTAATCTACGGGTAGATAAAACTGTTTTAGAAACCGCAGAAAATATTATTAATAATCAATTTGAACGGATTACTTATACCGAAGCTGTAAAATTACTGGAAAAAGCCCAAGTTAAATTTGAGTATCCCGTCACTTGGGGCGTAGACTTACAATCAGAACACGAACGTTATCTATGCGAACAGCTATTTAAAAAGCCAACCATAGTTACTGATTATCCAGTAGGAATCAAAGCTTTTTATATGCGTCTCAACGACGATGAGAAAACCGTTGCTGCAATGGATATGCTTGCACCAAAAATTGGTGAAATTATTGGTGGTTCCCAGAGGGAAGAAAGATTAGATATCTTGGAGCGTAGAGTCAAAGCACAAGGTTTAGAACCAGAAGAACTATGGTGGTATATGGACTTACGACGTTATGGAACTGTCCCCCATGCAGGTTTTGGACTTGGTTTTGAAAGATTGGTGCAATTTATAACCGGTATGACTAACATTCGAGATGTGATTCCTTTCCCACGTACTCCTCAAAGTGCTGAATTTTAATTGCTTTTAAATTCGATACCTCTGACAAAGAATGTAGAGACGGCTCATAAGAACGTCTCTACAGGAATTATAGATTGCATATATTTAATTTCTAGTTAGTTATGTTTATTTAGGGCTTGCTGAATAAGTCTAGAAATTGAATCTAGGTGTCACAACGATTGAAAAATCAAGGTTTAGTTGATTATTCCTCAAATTTACACTGTTATTTTTTTTGAAAGTGCAAGGGTTTAAGATATTAATGGTCAATAATCTTGCACTTGTTTGGTGAAAAAAACTTTGTGCGAACTTTATCTGGCAATACTTTCACTTTCTTTCAACAAGCCCTATCTATATAAAAACTTGGAGACGTTCTTATGAGCCGTCTCTGTAAAAGAGACTTTGATAAAAGTCCCTAACAAAATTATTTAGCAAGCAATTTGCTTTGCTTCATCTTCTAGGAGATGAACTAATCTGGTATCTCCCTTTTCTTTTGCAACTTGAAGACGATATTCTAGATTACGACAAATATTAGATAGATGAGTTTCTGCTAATTTATCCTCAATTTTTTCACGTTTATTAATAACAAAAAAGCGACGTTTTTGTTTGATTAACTGTTCTACTTCTTGAGGTTTCCCAATGTAGTAAGCTAAACCTCGATACTTTAATTGTGCAGTAGTTCTATTCATTTTTATATGTGTTGCCTGATTTCGTCTCCAGTGTTGACCGCGATAACTACCACCAGTTTCTCCTATAACGGGTTTATAGGAAATTGGACTGTATTCGTAAACTACTCCACGATAGGTTAATCTCATAAAACCTCCATAAAATTTAGAAAATGAAACAGAAATCAGACATGAAGTTTAATTTCAAAGACAGGAAATTTAGACGTTAATAAAATTACCGCCTGAAACTTAATAAATGGGGAGCATCCCAATTTTTAAAAATTCTTGCTTTTTAAGCAGTCACTCTAAAATTCTGAATTTTAAGATCAATGACTCAAATCAATGATTTAGATAAACTCACTTATCTTAGCTTTTCACTAGATATTTTCCAAAAATAAATATGCGTACATCAAAGAATATTAATTCCAGACATTTTTATCTCAGGGGGTGACAAGGAGGATAAAATCTAGGCAGGGCAACCCTTTCAATTTAACGACTGCTGAAAAGATGGTAATTAATTTTAGCGGGTTGCTAACGAAAAAATTTGGTTTTCAAGTGTTTACTTAAAAAAAATCTATTTGATTTGCTTTTTATCTTTTCAGCGTCTAGTCTTTGAAAGGGTTGCCCTGCCACGATGTGACTGCGGTTGTCACCCCCTGAGCATTT